>JAISQH010000135.1 GCA_031274385.1 Planctomycetaceae bacterium
AAACGGTAATGGACGAATCGAACGAGAATACGCAGCCGGTCGCGGACGAATGGACTTGTTCATTGAGTTTGAAAGCAAATCGTACATCATCGAAATAAAACTTGTCCATGATTACGAAACGTGGAATGAAGTCAAAAAAGAAGGTCTTGAACAAATCCTTGCGTATCGGGATAAGTTTGGCAACACGATTCCGTGTTATCTGATCATTTTCGACAGACGGAGTGAAGGTAAAAAGTTGCCTTGGGAACAACGTATTATTTGGAATATTGAAGAAGGAGTGACTGTCATAGGATGCTAAATAAAGTTGTACAATTATTTATGTCCGTCTTTGAAAATTCATTTGAATAGTTACAAAAATATCGAAGATCGGATTTGAGCGAAAATAAAATCGTGATCGTGCAGACGAACGTATTTTAACAAAGAAAAACCAAAGGAGAAAATATTGTCATGTTTGGAATGAACCCTAACACCTATTGTATGTTACTTCATTTATCCTTGTTGTTACTGTTTGTTGTTCCTCCATTGGGAGTGGCAATACCCATTGTACTTTGGGCGATTAACAAGGACAAAAATTCGCAGGTCAATCAACATGGCAAAATAATTTTGAACTGGCTTGCCAGTTTCGGCATTTATTTTGTTGCAAGTATTTTGTTGGCGTTTGTGGGCATTGGTCTTTTAACGATATTGGCGTTGGCTGTTGTTGGTTTTGTGTTTCCCATTATTGGCGGAATCAAAGCCAATGATGGTATCCTTTGGAAATATCCGTTGAGTATTCCTTTTTTCAAGTAACATTAACAACTGTTGATTAAGATGAGGCGTTTACCGATTTACATTCTTTTGGACACATCCGGTTCCATGCGTGGCGAACCGATTGAGGCGGTCAAGACGGGTTTACGGGCATTGCTTTCGAGTTTGAGCCGTGATCCTTACGCTCTTGAAACGGTCTATTTGAGTATCATCACGTTTGACCGGGAAGCAAAAATTCTGGTTCCGTTGACGGAACTTGATGGATTTTCGTTGCCGAATATTGAACCGCCGGAGACTTCGCCGACGAATCTTGGCGAGGCACTGGAATTGCTTATAAAACAGTACGAAAAAGAAGTCATCAAAACAACACCGGAACAAAAAGGCGATTGGCTGCCGTTCGCGGTGATTATGACGGACGGTTCGCCGTCCGACACGCAACTGTTCAATAAAATGACGGAAAAACTTAAAACTCATCGTTTTGCCCGGATTGTTGCCTGTGCTGCCGGTCCGAAGGCGAAAATTGATCCGCTCCGTAAAATTACGCAGGATGTTGTTTCGCTTGACACGATGGACAGTAATTCGTTCGCAAAATTTTGGCAATGGGTTTCAACTGCCGTCAGTCACCAAAGTCAAACAACCGATGCTTCGCATGAAGCGTTGCCTCCGCCGCCGGACGAAATCAATCTGGTTCTCTGACACTCCGCAAACAGCGAAACAAATTATCAAAAACAAAATAAACGAACATTTTAATTAATTAATTAATTAATTAATCAATCAATCAATTAACCAATCAACCAATTAACCAATGTTGCCAACACCGAGCGGGATACCTGCCGATCAATTACCGTTTTACTATCGTCTAAACGAATTGACACAAAATAACGAGACAATAATTATCCTTAGCATTCTTGCTTTTGTGATTATTCTCGTCAGTATTATCGCTACATTTTTGCTCACACGTTGGCACTACAAATCAAAAACTGATATGACTGAGATCACTCGTAACGAAAAAAAACAAACAGTACGAAAAATTCCGTCATCGGCGGAAATGAAAAAGGTGGAATCAACTCGTTTGGACACCGACAAAGACCCCATCACGCCATTCAAAGCGGCAGAGCTAGGAACTCTGGAAGATGTTGTCGAAAAAGTAACGCCCCAACCGCCAGTAGATACGCAGGAATCTCCAAAAAAAGAAGTGGGACTTGCTGTTACATTCCAATATCGGATTCAAGAGAAAGATGATCGTCCCGAAAGTTATTTTACCAAACAAATTACCGCGAGAATTGATGCAACGAATATTCCTGCGGGTTCTGTGGGAGTTCCTTACGAATTTATTGTCGATTTCACCCCTCTCGTTGAAGATTTGATAATTATTGATCCGAAACCAAACGAAGACTTTGGTAACAGAGGGTTTGCTGTTACATTCGAAGGAAATAAAATGAAGATTACGGGAACTCCGCGAGATAGTGTTGACGACCCTCTTCGTTTTTGTTTTAAGAACGAAAATAAAAAAACGAAAGCCGGACAAGATGAATATCCTTATAACACGTATCCAAAGCCGTTTATTATCAATCCTCATCCGCGTGATCTTTGGCAAAACTTACCTGTTACGGATTACGAAGGTTATCAGAACAAAGATTTCGATGCCAAAGGTCAAACTGTCGATTATGTACCTGCACAAAAAGGTTTTCTATCAACAACTCCGGCAAAGAGTATTGAAGTGATTGCCGCAAGTCAACGTGGTCGGTCTCATGCTCATGTTGGCAAACCGCGTGATGATTGTTTTCATTTCGAGTTTGACAAGGAAACCGGTTGGAATTTTGTTGCGGTTGCCGACGGAGCGGGCAGTGCCAAATATTCACGAAAAGGTTCCGAACTTGCCTGTCATACCGTGATTTCCAACCTCCGTGCCAATTTAAGTACAGAATTTAACCAAACTCTTCAAAACCGAATGGCAATATCTTTGCCGCGATGGAAAGACCATTTTGAAAATTCAATGCCGCCGGACAACGGAGATATTGAAACAAGTGAACTGGGAAATATTTTCCATAACGCTATTTATGCGGCGTACATGGCAATTCATGAGGAATCCCAAAAGAGAAACGCCGAAACGAAAGATTATCATACGACATTGCTCTGTGCGGCGTTCAAATATTTTGAGAACTTGAAATGCTGGTTTATTATTTCGTATTGGGTTGGTGACGGCGGTGCTGCCATTTTACGCTGGAACAATAAAGAACGTGTTTTGGTTCTTGGCGAACCGGACGGCGGCGAATTTGCGGGACAAACGAAATTCTTGACAATGAAAGAAGAAATCAACGCCGAAGCAATTCGTAAACGTCTTCGCTTTTCGTTTTGTGAATCTTTTGAGTCAATGCTTTTTGTTACTGATGGAATTACGGATCCGTTTTTCCCGTCGGAATCCGCTGTTGCTGACGAATCACGTTGGCTTGACTTTTATGAACGGAAACTCAAGAATGGCTGCGAAGAAGAACCAAACGGTTGTCCTGCCTTATTTGACGAAACAAAATCACCGCAGGAAAAAGCCGATGCCTTGCTCCAATGGCTCGATTTCTGGTCGAAAGGCAATCACGATGACCGAACAATTTTAGTTGTAAAAAACAAGGACTAATTATTTTTTGAACGATAACTTATTAGAAAGGAAAAAGATCATGTCAACATTAGACATTATTCCCGAACCATTGCGAACCATGTTCGAGCAAATGGCGACATCAATCAAAGAAGTCGCAGAACAACACAAAATGACCGAAAAATCTTATGAAGTACAGTTAAGGGGAATTACAGAAAAACATAAGGAGTTGGCGGAGCAACACAAGGAATTAGTGGAACAACAAAAGGAATTGCGTAAGGAATTCGCAGAACAGCAAAAGGAATTGCACAAGGAATTCGCAGAACATCACAAGGAACTGGCGGAGCAACAAAAGGAATTGACGGAGGAACACAAAAAGACGGAGGCGAGTATCAGAAAACTTGCCGAGAGCATGGGGTATTACGGAAATCGGTTGGGCGAATTTACTGAACATTTACTTGCGCCCGGTATTGCCAGAAGTTTCAATATTTTGGGTTACGAATTTGACGCGGATGATGTTCGCCGTCTCAAAATCAAAGATTCTGAAACAGGTGACAATCTAACTGAAATTGACTTTATGCTTGAAAACGACGAGATGTTTTTGATTGTGGAAATTAAAACGAAGCCGTGTTTGAACGATATTGAAGATCATATTAAGCGTCTGAAAATTTTTCGGCACAAAATTGAAAAGGAAGGTCACGAGTTGAAAAAAATTATTGGGGCGATTGGCGGAGTTATTTTTGAAAAAAACATTAAAACCGCGACACGTAAAGCGGGTTTATTTGTTATAACGCAAAAAGGTAATGATGTTCAAATTGATGTTCCCAATAATTTTATACCAAAAATATTTTGAAATTTGTTTATTTTCTATTAATTGTTGTTCATTTTTATTCACAGATTATTTTTGATTCTAAAAAACGATGACACACATTAAAACCACTGCGAAAGACGGAACGCCGGTCGAATTTATTTTCAAAGACCCGATGCAAGGCGGCGTCAAAGATGTTTATTTTGCGCCGGATAAAAGTTACGTTGTTGCTTTTTTTCGCAAGAAGCTCGACGTGAATGGTTTGGAGCGGGTTGAAAAACTGGTTGGGCAATACCGCAAAGGAATTTTTGAACAAGCCGGCGGCGATTACTGGAAAAATCTGTACTGTTGGCCCGAAAAAATTGTTGAACATAATGGTATGACCGGAATGGTTGTCCCAGCCTATCAATCTCATTTCTTTTTTGGTAAATCGACATCGCTTTCCGGTGCGGAAAAAGAAGGAAAATGGTTTGCTTCGGCAAAGAATTTTAATCGGTTTGTTCCGAGCGAAGAAAAGGGAACGCAACTTGGTTATTTACAAATTTGCCTGAAATTAGCCCGTGCGGTGCGGCGTCTTCATGCGGCGGGATTGGCGCATTCCGATCTTTCGTACAAAAATTGTCTCGTTGATCCGGCTGGCGGCAATGCTTGTATTATTGATATTGACGGTTTGGTTGTTCCGGGACTTTATCCGCCGGATGTTGTCGGAACGCCGGATTTTATTGCACCGGAAGTGGTGGCAACGTTGAATTTGCCGATCAGGGATGCGAACCGAAAATTACCGTCACGGGTAACGGATCAACACGCTCTTGCTGTTTTGGTTTATATGTACCTTTTTCATCGGCATCCGTTACGGGGACGAAAAATACACGATCAAGACCCGGAAAAACAGGAACGGCTTGAAATGGGTGAAAAGGCTCTGTTTATCGAACATCCTCAAGATAAATCAAATTATCCGAATCTGGACAAAAACGGAAGCGACAATGTTTGTTTGCCTTGGTTTGATCCTGACAAATTACCGTACACAATGTATGGTCCGCTTTTGAAAAATTTGTTTGAAGAAGCATTTGTTCACGGTTTGCACAATCCGTCGAAGCGTCCTTCTGCTGATGATTGGGAAACGGCGTTGGTTAAAACGCTTGATATGTACCAACCGTGCCAAAATTCAAATTGTGTCAAAAAGGGTTTTATTTTTGACAACACGACGAAGCCGAAGTGTCCGTATTGCGGTACTCCTTACAAAGGCGTGTTACCGGTTCTCGATTTTTATTCGTCACGAAATGGAAAAGATTACAAACCGGACAATCACCGGATGATGGTTTTTCACGGTCAACGCCTTTACCAATGGCATGTTGACCGCAATATTTTCCCGAACGAACAATTAAAAGAGTCACAAAAAAAGGCTGTCGGTTATTTCCAATTTCATAACGGAAAATGGTTTTTTGTAAATGAAACATTACCGGGTTTGAAAAATATTTCGACAGGTCAACCGATTCCGATCAGAGGAAACGTGGAACTAACCGAAAAGTTGCAACTTCTCCTTTCACCGGAAGCAACGGGGCGGGTTGTTAATGTTAAAATTGTCCATGGTTAAAAAGGACACAATATTCTGATAACTTATAGTACGAGTATTTTTACACGAGATTTTTTATCATGTCAGAAAGAAAAATTGCAATCATTGGTACACGAGGAGCGGGTAAAACCGTGTTTATCACGACTTTGGCAAAATATCTGTCAAAGCCACGAAACGGCATATTTCTCAATCCCGAAAGTTACGAAGTTGCCGAATATGTTGAACTCAACTGGGCAATTCTCAATCGTAGCGAATGGATTCCCAGTACTAACGTTGAACAAATGTTGAACTGGAAATTTTGTACTCCCGGCAACATTTCGCAATTACGACTTTTGGATTACAACGGTGAAGATTTTCATCGCTTATTTACGAAAAAGGAATTTTTGAATACAACAAGTTCCAAAGACCAGGAATTGCTCGATTACCTGCGTGATTCACAAATCATTTCGTTGTTAATCAATTTGCAAGATTTTCTGGATGAATCGCTCGAAGAAGACCGTATTAAATTGAAACTCCAACGCCAAATTGCTCTGAAAGAATTTTTGACCGAAATACGGAAAGACAAAAAACGTGATATTGCCGTTGTTTTTACGGCTTATAATCAGTATAAGGAAACAATAGAAAAACGCTATGGTAATCAGAAAGAATTTTTTCAACAAGAATTACCATTCGTTTATTATGAACATTTTGTTAAAGAGCACATATTGGGTTTTCCTGTATCTGCCGTTGCACAAACGGTAATCAACGAGGAAAACAATCGTGTACCGGCACAGGGATTTCTGTCAGAAGGATTGGATAATATAATAAAATGGATTATAAATCCAGAGAAATATACACAAGCTTATTTTAACCGAAAACAGGAGAATAACAATGTCAGAAAGTAACAATGAAGTCCTTTACGCTTTTTATGACAAAACGAAAGAGACACAAAACAACGGCTGGGTTTGGTTCCACCGCGAGTTGGCACTTAGAGACATTCAGAAGTTTCATCGCGATTATCTGCAAGACAGAAACAAGGATATTCTTGCCAAAGACCCGTCCAACAATCGGGGATTTATGCGATTCAACAACTGGAAAGTTCTCTTTGGTTTTTATTCGGCAGTAGAAGATGAAAAGAAAAGGAAAGATAATTGGGTTCTCCTGACGGCGTGGATCCCCGAGGATAGTAGTAGTATGTCAAAGTGTCAAGGTATTCTTGACGGAAATGTATTCAAGCACATTGCCGATAGACATTTTGATTTGCCTCAAGAAGAACTGTCGGTGTGGGATTATGATCCGAACTATACAAAATTGGCATACGATGGCTCAACGTTGGACAATTTAACACATGAGGATGCTCGAAAGTATATTACCGAAATCGAAAACATCGGGAAAGTCGATATCATTTTCTACCGTGAAAATCCAGACGGTTCTGCTGTCATCGAAACGAAAAAGAACCAGTAACAATCACCGCAACAAATTCGGATAAAAAATAAGAATGTGGCGACTACCTATTTATGTTTTAATTGACACGTCTGTATCCATGACAGGCGAAACGATTGAAGCCGCCAGGAACGGGTTACAAGTCATTCAATCCGTAGCGAAAAAATCGGCGAATGACGCAGAACATCCTTATATCGGCGTGATTGAGTTCAACAAAGATGCAAGACAAATTTGCCCGCTTACGGATATTGAAAAATTTTGTCCACCGGAGTTGTCGGTTGTTTCAACGGAAGAATCTAATCTCGGAATGGCATTGGAATGTGTTACAAAAAAAATTAAAAAAAGGGAAAAAGAATTTACGAATCCGTTGGTGTTTATAATGACTAACGGCAATGTAACCAATGTTTCCAGTAATGCGGTCAAGAATTTTTTGTCATATAAAAGAGAGAGTAAAGTTATTGCCTTTATATCAGATCAAGATGCAAACACAGATAGGTTAAAAAAGATTGCCGACGAGATTGTCAATTTTGGAACATTGAATTCGGCTCACGTGGCTGGTTGGTTAGAAATTGGTTTTCGTTCCGAATTAAGCAGACCGCCGGATAAAATCGTATTGCCTTCATTTGAATCTGACCGAGCCGGCGAACTTTTGAAAAAGGAAATTAACGGGATTAAAACAGCGTTCCGTTATTGTCCGACAGGAACATTTTTGTTTCACGGTGTTAATATCCAATTAACAGGGTTTTACATTCAAGAAACGCCGGTTACACAAGAATTATGGCAAACTGTAATGGGAAACAATCCTAGTTTTTTTAAAGGAACAAACAATCCTGTCGACTCTGTTTCATGGTTTGATTGTCAAGAATTTGTGACGAAATGCAATGGTTTAGCCGCAACCATAACAGATGTACGGGAAATGTGTTTTTCCCTGCCGACTGAAGCCCAATGGGAATATGCTTGCAGGGCAGGAAGTGATGAAGATTATTGCTATGGTGATGGTGTTGAGCAACTAAAAAATTACGCTTGGTTCACGGAAAATTCAAAAGACACAACGCATCCCGTTGGTAAAAAGAAACCTAATAAGTGGAACATTTATGATATGCACGGCAACGTTTGGGAATGGTGCAGAGATGTTTATGGTAGATTACAATGGCAAGATGGACTGACAGACCCTTACAACACTTCTTCTTACAGTAAAGAGCGAGTCAATCGCGGCGGCTGTTGTGGTTCCCATTCCGAAAAATGTCGTTGCTCTCATCGGGATCGTAACAAACCGAATGAACGTTACAAAAAACTAGGAATAAGATTGGTCTTATCCCTAATGAAGGCTACACCAGAATAACACAGTAAATAACAGGAAAACAAACAATGGCGAATTTCGGCGGTTTTTCGTGGAAACGGCTTTTGGGTGTTACCAAAGCGAAACAGAAATTGTCACGGACGATTGGGATTCCATTAACCAAGTCTGGGCGTCAGCGTAAATTCGGTAAACAAATGGGAGGTTGTGTTGTTCTTCTTTTTTTGTTGGTTGTTGTTTTTTCGTTTCTTGTAATATTTAGCGTTCATTTATTAGCTCAATAATTATTGTTCAAAAACATGCGTCGATTACCGATTTACATTTTGATTGACTGTTCCAAACCGATGTTGGGCGAACCGATTGAGGCGGTGAAGGAAGGTGTGCAAAAATTATTGTCGAGTTTGCGCCGTGATCCGTATGCGTTGGAAAGTGTTTATATTAGCCTTATCGAGTACGCCCGCAACACAAAAGTTCTTGTAACACTCACAGAATTGTCCGACTTCATCCTTCCGGAAATCTCACTTTCCGATCATTCCGAACGTAATCTTGGTTTGGCACTTCAACTGTTATATAAACGATACGATAACGAAATCAGAAAAACAACGTCGGAACAAAAAGGTGATTGGTTGCCGATAGTCGTGTTGCTGACCGGCGGTGATCCGAATGATACGGATCGTCTTGAATCGATACTTCCCCAATTGAAAGAGTATTCTTTTGCAAAAATTATTGTTTGCGTTACCGGCACAAAAAATCAAATCTCCATTTTGAAACGTATTACAAAAGATGTCTTTTTATTGGACACGATGAATTCTCATGATTTTTCACGATTTTGGCAATGGGTTTCAACTGTTGCCAGTACCCAGAGCCGTTCTATTGGTTCTGTTCAAGAAATACTCCCGCCACCACCTTCGGAAATCAATCCGTTTTATTCGGACTTTGATCAATCAAGTACATTGGTCAATTCGGTACCTCCTATGTTACCGGTTCCGCCACCTATTGAATTACCACCGGAAAAATTGGTCACCAAATTTTTGGAACTTCACGAGCTCGAAGGACATGTTATAGGAGAGCATTCTGCTGTCTTTTCTCCCAATGGCAGAATGATTGTAACAGCAAGTAATGATAAAACTGTCCGTATTTGGGACACAGTAACAGATAAAGTTTTACAAAAACTCAAGGGGCATACAGATTGGGTGAATTCTGCTGTCTTTTCTCCCGATGGCAGAATGGTCGTAACAGCAAGCGATGATAGAACTGTCCGTATTTGGGACACAGTAACAGGTAAAAAGTTACATGAACTCAAGGGGCATACTCATCCGGTGAATTCTGCTGTCTTTTCTCCCGATGGTAGAATGGTCGTAACAGCAAGTACTGATGAAACTGCCCGTATTTGGAATACAGTAACAGGTAAAGAGTTACACGAACTCAAGGGGCATATAGGTTGGGTGAATTCTGCTGCCTTTTCTCCCGATGGCAGAATGGTCGTAACAGCAAGTGCTGATGAAACCGCCCGTATTTGGGACACAGTAACAGGCAAAGAGTTGCAGAAATTCAATGGGCATACACGTTTAGTGAACTCTGCAGTTTTTTTTCCCGATGGCAGAATGGTCGTAACCACAAGTAAGGATAGAACTGTCTGTATTTGGGACACAGTAACAGGTAAAAAGTTACAGGAACTCAAGGGGCATACTGATAAGGTGTATTCTGCTGTCTTTTCTCCCGATGGCAAAATGATCGTAACCGCAAGTTTGGATGGCACCTCCCGAATTTGGGACGCGATAACAGGCGAAGAGTTACAGAAACTCAATATGTACTCCATTTATGGGGGTTCTGCTGTCTTTTCTCCCGGTGGCAAAATGGTCGTAACAGCAAGCAGTTTTGGAACTGCCCGTATTTGGAACACCGTAACAGGAAAAGAGTTACTGAGACTCAGTGGGCGTGCTTATGGGTGTCCTAGTGGGTCGTTTTCTGCCACCTTTTCTCCCGACAGCAAAATGATCGTAATTGCAAGTAAAGATAATGCCGCCCGGATTTGGCGTTTGGCTGAAAAATAACAAAATTTGTAACGAATTTTGATGATATAAAACAACAAGAAAGGTACGAATCATCAGCGGTGGTTGGAGTTATTTTGTTACTGTTTCAAGTTTAAAAATGGCTTGAGTTTGTGATTCTTTTTTTTCTTTATTATTTTATTAATCCAATGCGACGATTACCGGTTTATATTTTGATTGATTGTTCTGAGTCGATGGCGGGCGAGCCGATGGAGGCGGTTCAGAAGGGGCTTGCCGCGATGTTCAGTTCGTTACGAAAAGACCCTCATGCGTTGGAGACGGTTTGTCTTAGCGTGATTACGTTTGATGCCCGCGCCAAAGTTGCCGTGCCGCTGACAGAGATTGCCGAATTCTCCACCCCGACACTGACCATCAAACCGGGAACCGCGTTAGGTGCGGCATTGCAACTTCTTGCAGCGCGAATCAAAAAAGAAGTTACAAAAACAACCTCCGAATCAAAAGGAGATTACCGTCCCATCGTTTTTCTCTTAACAGACGGACAGCCAACAGACGATTGGGAAGATGCCGCCGCCGCACTCAAAACAGTCAAACCGAAATTGGCGAATATTTACGCAATCGGTTGTGGTAACGATATTGATTTTCATGTTTTGAATGAAATCACTGACACCGCTTTTCATATTCGGGATGTTTCCGGCGAGATGATTGCCAAGTTTTTTATCTGGATGAGTGCCAGTGTTCAGTCAATGAGTCAAGGTGCCGACACTCCCATTTCGCTCGAAAAATCTCCGTTTGCACAAGGCGGCGGTTTCGATTTAATTGATCCCGACAATTTACCGTTACGAAGCGATGTTCCCATGCAAGTATTCTTACATTGTCGTTGCATGAATACACGGCAATTTTACATGTTACGTTATTCCTTTCAGGAGGAACATCAGGTTTATCTTGCCCGAGCCGTCCATGAGTTACCGGACGATTTTTTTTCCGAAGGCAACGATGTTCCTCCGGCGATTTCTTCCGATTTATTGTACGGCAGTGTACCGTGTCCGTTTTGCGGAAACATCGGCTGGGGACAATGCGGGAATTGCGGACAAATTTCCTGTAATCCCGATCCGTTGCCGCCGCAAATTCAATGTCCATCCTGCCAAACCGTATTGAGAACCGGTGAAAGCGGAACCTTTGAAGTGACACGGTCTTCAGGGTAATGACACAATTTAATTATCGCAACGTAAATTATTTTTCAATTTCCTAATTTTAATTTTTTAAGATGAGAAAACTTCCGATTTATTTTGTACTGGATACTTCCGAGTCGATGGTTGGCGAACCGATCAAAGCGGTCGAACAAGGTTTGGCAACAATGCTTGCCGCTCTTCGCAAAGACCCTTACGCTTTGGAAACAGCCTATTTGAGCGTGATCACTTTTGGTACGGCAACGAAACAAATTGTTCCGTTAACGGAATTGAGTCAATTTCAAGCACCGAAATTAGTTCTTGGTTCAGGAACCTCGCTCGGAGCCGCTTTGGAATTGCTCGAAAAACGCATCGCCGCTGAAGTAACAAAAAGTACCGCCGATGTCAAAGGAGATTACAAGCCGCTTGTTTTTCTGATGACCGACGGCGAACCAACTGACCGTTGGGAAAAGCAAGCAGATAAGTTTTTACATAATCGGCATTTAACATTTGTCGCCATTGGCTGCGGACGTGATGTCAATTTGAACACGTTACGAAAAATAACAGAAATAGTGATTTTGGGTGATGAGGCAAATAAAGAGACACTTGACAGATTTTTCAAGTTCATAAGCACTTCCGTTCAGACTGCCAGTCAATCCGTTGAAGCAACCGGCGATACAAAAATTTCGCTCGATAAATTGCCGTTAGGAAACGGTATTACAGTTGTTGATGCAAATACTCCGCAGCACCGTATTGAACCGGATAGGTTTATATTTTTGCATTGTCGTTGTACGAAAACAAAACAATTCTATCTGATGAAATATATCAAGAGCGGTAACGATTTCAAAATTGCCGGAACGTTTCCGTTGGATGAGTTTGATCAAACAGCGGGGGTGAACGTTCAAATTGCCGCAGAGAAATTAATAGATACCGCTCCGTGTCCATATTGTGGTTCGTCGAAAGTTGGAAAATGCTCTTGCGGAAAAACACTGTGTCTGCCAATAGATTCTTCCGCACCTACAACACCATCTCGTCCAATGCGATTGATGGTTACCAAACCTAGGTGGGATGATATCGCAAAAATTTTGAACAAGATGAAACTTTCCTTTTCGCATTTCAAAGAAAAAATTGATTGCGATATTTTCTTTTTGAATTGTGGTAGTGCTGACATTGACAGAATTGATAGTAATCAATTACGGAATTTTGTGCAAAATGGGGGTATTCTTTATTCTTCAGACTTGGCATTTGGCTTCGTACAAGCAACGTTTCCCGAGATTTTTGTCGGTACGAGCGAGGTGGGGTTGGGTAAGAAAACTGCCGAAGTGTGTGAAAATGAATTACGAAAAATTATTGGCGATGAGGTTTCAATTCATTACGATCTTGCTACAAATATAGTGGTTACAATCCGAAAAGGTGACGTAATTCTCAAATCCAAACGTGGACCAATTATGGTTTGTTGCCCCTATGGAAAGGGCAAAATTTTCTATACAACTTTCCATAATCATCAACAAGTTTCAGAAAAAGAATCCGCTCTTTTACAACTGTTAATAATGAAACAAATAGGTAGTTATCAACAGACATCAATTAAATCAGTTAGTAGGGAATTAAACATTGATATAAAAAATTTCCAAAATCTTTTCTTGCAGGCAACTGATGATTACGATGACTCTGCTTTTTGTTCAAGTTACAGCGAAACAACAAAAATAAAAATTTCGTGTCCATGGTGCGGTAAGACATCATCATACAGCGGCGGCATTTTTTCGGTTGGCAGCGGAGCCGGATAAAACACCTTTTTACGTAACTGTCTATGTTTATTTCATTTGTATTTCAACAATTCATTCCTTTGTATTTTAACACCTATAGCGTTAAAACATAAACAAATGAATTATTAAAATAAATGAAATAAAAAATACTTAATAAAAATTAAACGGTCAAAATGTCTGTTTCAATAAAAAAATCAAAAACTGCCGAAGAAGACTCTTTGAACAATGTCAAAGTGATGCTTTCGTGGTTTGTCCGAAAGGATTCGGTTTATGGTTCTTTTGATTTAGATATTTCCGCATTTTTACTCGGCAAAGAGGATAAAGTTGATTGTAACGAGAACTTTATTTTTTACGGTAACACAAAATCACTCTGCGGCAGTGTTGTCCATAGCGGTGATGATACAAGCGGCGACAACGATGAATCTATTACCGTTCACTTATCAACGTTACCGGAAGAAGTTCAAAAAGTCCTGTTTACTGTTACTATTCACGGCGGACACGGCATTGGTCAAGTGTTCGGCAAAACGGAGGCAGGAACTATTTATTGTTATAATGCCGACAAAAATGAGGAAATAGCGAATTTTGATTTAGATGATGCTCAAGGCGACCGAAGCGTTCTTTTCGGCTTGCTGATTCGTAACAAAAATTGCTGGCATTGGCAAATGTCCGGCAAAGGCGGTCATTTGCCGTTAAAAGGTATTGCGGTTAAATACGGTGTTGATACAGAAACCGTCAATCTTAAAAAAGCCAAGTCGGAAAGCCCGAAGTTCCATTTTTGGTGTCAACATTGCGGGGCAAAGTTAGAGGCAAAAGAATCCGCACTTGGACGCAGCGGCACTTGTCCGAAGTGTAACAAAACCATTATTGTACAGCATAACAATCCGCCTGTTTTACCGCCGCCGGTTTCTCTGCCGCTGAAACCGGGTATTGATATTTTTGAAGCAATTAAACACGATAATTTAGCCGTTGTCAAACAGTGGATTACGCTTGATCCCAATTTAATTCATACAAAAGACGGTAACGGCAGACCACTGTTTCAATATGCGACGGAATTTAGTTCTAATGTGGAACTTCTCAAATACCTTGTTACGCAAGGTGCGAATGTTAACGAAAAAAACGAAACTGGTTCGACACCGATTCATTGTGCGGCAGCATTTAATTCTAATGTAGAAGTTCTCAAATACCTCATTTCACAAGGTGCGGATGTTAACGAAAAAAACGACTATAATACGACACCACTCCATTGTGTGGCATTTAATTCTAATATAGAAGTTCCCCAATACCTTGTTTCGCAAGGTGCGGATGTTAACGAAAAAGACAATAGTGGATGGACGCCGCTTCATCATGCGGCATTGAGTTCTAGTGTAGTAATTCTTAAATACCTTATTTCGCAAGGTGCGGATGTCAATGCACAAGATAATAACCGCATGACACCATTGGATTTTGCGAATACAGAAATAAAAAAACAAATATTACGTAACGCCGGAGGAACACCGGGAACAATAACATTACCTCCGCAACCGCAACCGGGTTTTTTAAACCTTCGCACGCAGTTAACACAACTTGCAAATATTTACGAAACCCAGCGTGTATTACATTTTGACAGCCATACCGGTAAAGTTACAGTGGAAATTACACTTCACAATACCTCAACATCTAGAAGGTTCGTAACCGTAACATCAACGCTCACTCATCCGAGCGGGTTAAAAGCCAGCGTAGCGTTAAATGCAAATTTAAAACCAAACGACATAAAAATCACCCAATTTAATATGAGCGGTTTTAATGATGCCGATTTGACACATTATCATTTGGATGTGAAATATACTGAATTAAACTGTTGTGTTATTACTGCCGGATGCGGCTGTTTCATTTTGTTTCTCGTTGCTTTAATCTGTAGCGGTGGATGTTGTGCATTACGAACGTTATTTTAGTTTTTTGCAGGACAAATCCTGCCGTTAATAATCTTTACTTTTAATCTTTAACCATTTTTATCATTATGCGAAAACTTCCGATTTATTTTGTACTGGATACTTCCGAGTCGATGGTTGGTGAACCGATCAAAGCGGTCGAACAAGGTATGGCAACGATGCTTGCCGCTCTTCGTAAAGACCCTTACGCTTTGGAAACAGCCTATTTGAGTGTGATCACTTTTGGTACGGCAGCGAAACAAATTGTTCCGTTAACGGAATTGAGCCAATTTCAAGCACCGAAATTAGTTCTTGGTTCGGGAACATCGCTCGGAGCCGCTTTGGAATTGCTCGAAAAACGCATCGCCGTTGAAGTAACAAAAAGTACCGCCGATGTCAAAGGGGATTACAAGCCGCTTGTTTTTCTAATGACCGACGGCGATCCAACTGACCGTTGGGAAAATGTTGCGGATCGCTTGATGAAAAACAGGTCAATCCAACTGATCGCCATCGGTTGCGGACCGGAGACAAATCTTGTTACGCTTCGCCGCATCACGGAACTCGTTATTGCGGGAGCCGAAGCCAATCAGGAAACATTAACAAAATTTTTCAAATGGGTCAGTGCCTCTGTTGCAACAGCAAGTCAGTCTGTTGATAAAACCGGCGAATCGAAAATCAGTCTCGAAAAATTTCCACAAGACGACAAAATTAAAGTTGTCGATAAAACAACTCCGCAACAAAAAATCGAACCAAACCGATTCGTGTTTTTGCACAATAAATGCGTTAAGAACAAAAAATTCTACATTCAGAAATTTGCTAAAAGCGGCGAAAAAGGCGTTGGTTTTTTGGGGTTGGGTAAAAAAGAGTTGTACAAAGGAGCCGGAGCGTTTCCGCTTGACGATTTCGAACAACTCGAAAAAGGCGGCGGTATTTCCGTTTCCGCTGAATTGCTTGATACTCCTGATCCGTGTCCCTATTGCAGTAACAAAATGTGGGCAATGTGTGTTTGCGGAAAAACGCATTGTAGTCCTGAAATTAAATCCGGTACAATTACTTTGACCTGTCCTTGGTGTAACCAAACGGCAACTTATGGCTTTGGCAGTTTCAGTGTCGGCGGCGGCGGCGGTTAATGACTATCGTTTCCGTAACTTTTTTAACCAGCCTTATATTCATCAAAACCATTCACCCTACAAACGAATGTCAAATATTACAATAAACGAGACAAAAATCGATTTAACTCAAGGTCTCAATACCGAACAAATCAAAGAGTCGTCATTAAAGTACGGTCGGAATACCATCACGCCGCCGCCGCACGAACCATGGTGGTCGCAACTTCTCGAAAAATTTGAAGACCCGACCATTCGGATTCTTCTTGCTGCGGCTACTATTTCCGTTTTGATGACGATTCTGGAAAAATTTGTTCTCAAAAATAATGAGGCAAGTTTCATTGATTCGATTGGAATTGTGCTTGCGGTTGCTCTGGCAATTCTTGCCGGGTTTTTCAGCGAATTGAAAAGCGCACGGGAATTTGATCTGCTCAATAAAGTTAAGGATAATATTCGCGTCAAAGTGTTACGAAATGGTCAAATAACGGAGATTTCGATCAACGATTTGGTTGTGGGTGATCTTGTTCATCTCGATCTTGGCGACAAAG
>JAISQH010000247.1 GCA_031274385.1 Planctomycetaceae bacterium
GCTAAATTTTTTAAACGTGCCTGCGGAGTGCCTTATCGACAACAATAAAACAAACTAACCCCGCAATACCACACAAAAAAAGATTATAACACAAATAAAAAAATGCGCAAATTTACCCAACCTACCAAATAAAACGCTTAATTTGTCCAAAATACCCATCATGGCGAGTTAGCCCTGCCAAACAACTCTTGCCAGTGTCCAATTGCGTATCGTAATTCTTCAAGATTTTGCGCAGCTCTTATCTGTTCAAGTCGTCCGGTAAGAATCTCGACACCAACTCTTCCTAATTCCTTGATCGCGGCTTTATCATTGGTACAAATTTTTCGAATGCGGCTGTTCGCGAAGCGGATTTCCATCTTTTACAAAATTCGTAGGTTCAAAACAATATTGTCTGAACACGATTTTTCTGATTGATAAAATTGGTAGGATAATCTGTTGATAATAACTGACTATACAATAATTATTTTCGGCAGACTATCCTATCATCTTACCAATCCCAAAAATCTTGTTCAGATAATGAAACAATTTACCCGTAGGGGCGACCCTTGCGGTCGCCCTCCTTGCGGTCGCCCTGAATTGGTGATGGTTCGGGGCAACCGCAAGGGATTGCCCCTACAATTAAAAACGAATGATTGTTTCGTTCCGTAAATTTATCAAAGATTTTGACAAAGTCAATGATTGACCGGCTGAATTTTCATGTTGTTGGTGGTACGTTAAGAGACAAAGAGCGCAAAGGCGTTAATACAAAACGTTTAAGTTTTCTTTACGTCTTTGCGCTTGCGCGCAACATGAAAATCAAATTAGAAAACAACACAAAAATTTGGTCAAACAACCGGTTGTTCAAAACCTTTTCGGTGTTCACGACGGAGCCAGGTGTTGGCTTCGGTGTCGCCGGGAAATTCCTCTTTGACCGGATCCCACTTCAAATTCCGTCCCAAATATCGGGCAATATTCAGAATATGGCAAATTGTTGCGGTACGGATTCCTGTTTCAAGATCGCCGATTGGTTTTTTGCCGTTGTAAATGCAATTGATCCAATCGGTGGTATGACTTGGCAATTTCAGTGCATTATCACCGGTAGTGTGTTCTTTCAACCAATTTTCGGCGAGTTCTTTCGGATTGGAGGTCATTTTGTTTCGGAAAATTTCGACCTTTCCTTTTTCACCGATAAAAATACCGCCGCCGCGGTTGCCTTCGGCAAGCCGAACCGTTAAACCGTTGGCGTAACGATAAGAAAGTGTTGGTTTTGAACAAATTTCGTTACCTCGTTTGGAGGATTCCGGTTTATCGTAGGTTGGCGGTTCGAGTTTTCCGCCTTCGACCAGAATTTCGACGGGACCCGTCTCATCCATTCCGAGCGCACACTGAATCTGATCGAATCCGTGCGTTCCCCAACCCGTCATTTCACCGCCGGAATAATTTCGGAACGATAACCAACCGGGATTACCGCGCGGAATGAAGAGTTGCGAATGATACGGAACCGGCTCAGTAGGACCGCACCACAAATCCCAATCGAGACCTTCGGGGATTTGTTCTTGTGACATATTGTACAGCCACGGCGATTCGTAATTGGCAGAGATCACTTCGGTAATTTTGCCGAGATGACCTTCGCGAATAAACTGACAGCCGAGATAGTTTGGAACCATTGACCGCTGCATACTGCCGCACTGAAAAACGATGCCGGTTTTTTTCGCGGCTTTCCGTATCAAAATACCGTCCTCAACTGTCAGCGTAATCGGCTTCTCAACATAAAGATGTTTCCCAGCCAATGCGGCATTAACACAAATTAACGAACGCCAATGTTCCGGTGTTGCGGTAACAATGGCGTCGACATTTTTGTTGTCGATCACTTTTCGGTAATCCTGATACGCTAATTCCGGTGCAAGTTTGTATTTTGCGGCGGTGTCTTCAGCGCGTTTTTTCCAAACGTCGCAGACGCAGATCACTTCGGTACGTTTATCGTTTGCCGCAGCACCGAAAACGCCGCTGCCTTGCCGACCCACTCCGATTCCGGCAACACCTATCCGGTCATTGGCTCCGGGTCTTTTTGTTGCAGCATCAGCAAATACCGTACGAGGAATCAACATCGGAACCGAAACCGAAATTGCTGCCACTTTCAATGAATCACACAAAAAATCACGTCGGGAAGAAAGTTTTTTAGTTTGCATTGTTGAATCTTTTTGTTGGGGGAAAATTGAAAATTGGAAAAACGATTGTTGAAAGAAAATAGGTAAAATGGTAACCATTCACAAATTTTTACTACAAAAAATAATGTAACTGTCTATTTTGTTTTTTAAGGATTACACGCAAAGTAACTAAAACAACTCCGTAGGAGTTGTTTTTAATTCAATACCAAAACAATTGACCAAAACAATTGACCAAAACAATTGACTAAAATAATTGACTAAAATAATTTACCAAAACATCAATCATTAAAAACAAAATAGAGACAGTTACAAAATAATTTCTGTCAATCCTCTGTCAATAAAAAATGTGAATGGTTTTCTAAAATGCTACGAAAATGACATCTTACAGGGAATCCGGTTTTTCGACTACAATTTCGAAACGGTTTTTTTCACCGGACTTGACTTCGATAACGATTCCTGAAGTTTCCGGGTTGTTGTATTTATCGGCAAAAAGCGGAATATCGCGGTCTGTTCCCTCACTCGGTTCCGATCCGATCAGATGAATATTGTACGTACCGGGTGGGAGTCCGTCTTTTTCCTTCAAGCCGCCAAGTTCAAAAACACCGTCCTTAATCGTACCGGTATAATTGAATTGGGACGTCGAGAAAAAAATCACGCCGCTTGGAACCGGTTCACCGGACGAATATTTTACAATACCGGAACCCGAAACATGCCTGTTTCCGCAACCCATCGTAGCCAACAAAATAAAGAACAAACAAAATAAGGAACAAAAATTGAACCATCGAATCATTTTTTGTGACATTTTATAAAAGTTGGTGAAGTTATTGTAGTAATATTATAATATTAACTGTTTCGGGTTTAGGGTAATTGCTCTGCTGTACCGTCGTCAACAATGCTCATTCGGGCTAAAATATTAACATTGACAACTTTTGAGACACTCCGAACCGCTCCGTCACCAAGAAGAACATTGAGCGATCCGGGATGGGCACTTCCTAAAACCGGTAACGCCAAGTCAATGGCAAATCGATTTGATCCTGTTGGAAATTCCGAATCGCTTCGGGCAATGGGGCGTCCTGTATAAGAATTTGTTGCTCGGTTATTCGTTGCCATCAGTGAATCAACCCAGGCATGAGCAGCGAGATCGCCGCGGCTTGCCCCGCCGTCTCCGCCAAATGCAGAAAGGTAAGAACAATCCAAAAGCCATTGTTCTTGTTGCGTTGCCGCAGTATAACTTTGTGTATAACATTTTTTGAACATATAAGTCGGAATGTGTTTTTCTGCAGCAATTATCTGATTGGAAGTACCGTCCTGCCACCAAGAAAAAGTATCGACAGGATAATAGGAGACCACTTGGTAAGAGCCGGAAGGTCCCGGCTCAATCATAGCTGTACGAAATGATCCATTATGGTTTGAGTTGTTATTTCGATCTAATCTGCTATCAAGCACTCTGGCATCGGAACCAGTATAAGCAACCGTAATCAAATAATCAATTTGAGGTCCCGAATGAGACATTGTTGTTTCTTCAGTGTAATGTGAACCGCCGTTGCGCCGCGACGGACAGTGATAAAACGAAACCGAACCAAATCCTTTTCTTTCCTCATCACCGAGAACATTACGCCACCAAGTTTGACCCGGTACTCGGTCATGTCCTTCAGTTGCTCCGGTTCCTTCCATAACTTTGTCGTAAAGTGATTGTCGTTCGACAAACGGATAAATTAAGCCCCAAAATGAAAGTCGTCCGTATTGGGGAGCATCATGGGTAGAATCTGTTGGCGTGTGATTGGCATTACTGCCATAATAATAAATGATCGTTGGTGGAAGAGCGTCATTGGCACTGTGGAAATTGTGTACGGCAATACCGACTTGTTTCAAATGGTTTGTACACTGCATTCTCCTTGCCGCTTCTCTTGCTGCCTGAACCGCCGGAAGCAGTAAGGCAATCAAGACGCCAATAATAGCGATAACGACGAGGAGTTCCACAAGCGTAAATCCCCTACTTACCCCCCCCCCCCCTTGTTCGCTATTTTGACGGAGGTTCTTCAAAATCGGTTGCATTAAATTGTTCAAAAAATGGTTTACTAAATTGTTCAAAATGGTTTTCATCGCGTTCTCCTTTAAAATGGGTTTGGAGTGAAACGGAAAAATGAGTTTAACAATTCGTTCCTATTGTCTGAACAAGATTTTTTTGATTGATAAAATTGGTAGGATAGTCTATTGAAAGAACTGACGATTCGACATTATTTCCGACACAGATTATCCTATTCATCTTATCAATCCCCAAAATCTTGTTCAGACAATAGAAACGATAAACGATTTCGCTATTATCCCCTGCCGCAAGAGTCTTGTCAACATGAAAATCCGGTCAAAATATGTTGAAATCCGGTCAACTGTTTTAAGAATAAAAAACAGTTAAGTACAATAACAAAAAACAATTACGTAAAATAGAACGTAAAAATAATGCGAAAACGATGTCTGTTTTTAACGTTTTTTTTTATTTTTCCCTAGTCGCGCAGCGACGACATCATCAAAAGTGGAGTTTTAGTAACGACAGCGCAATCATGATCAACCACGAAAGACACGAACCTACACGAAAAAGAGAAGAGAAAAAAAGAGAAGAAAATTTTTTTGAAAATGAAAATGGTTCAAAAAGATTTTTTTTAACAAGATCAATATTTCAAAATATTTCAAAATCGTTCGTGTAGGT
This sequence comes from Planctomycetaceae bacterium, assembly GCA_031274385.1. Classification (GTDB taxonomy): domain Bacteria; phylum Planctomycetota; class Planctomycetia; order Pirellulales; family Thermoguttaceae; genus WRKP01. The sequence goes on from JAISQH010000247.1 coordinate 4,852, forward strand.
TCGTGGTTGAAAAATAAAGGGTGTTGCGCTGCGCTACACCGCCGGTTATGCATCATAACGTCGCTAGCGCGACTAAAATCAATATTATTTTATCGTTTGAAAAATCGTTCGACGGTTCCGCGATGTTGGGGATAGATGAGCCGGTTGTGGGCGGTTCCGGTTCCGCCGTCGGTTTTGGTAATCGCTCCGCCTTGATCTTCATTGGTAACAGTCGGATCAAAATCCGGTGACGAAATAGAGGCACCGATTTTTTGGCTGTTTCGGAACGCTTCAAGATCGGACAACGGCAAAAAGGTTGCCTTGAACTCAGCCCCTTCTTCGTCCGCATCTTTCGTGAATCGTGTTTTACCCGGTTCTTCATTCGGGTCGGTTGCCCAGTTCTGTTTCTTCGTGTAACGCGGACTGAATTGCGACTCGCAACGTTCGCCCGGACAATCGCCTTCGCAACCGTCACAGTTTTTCCAAAGATCACTCAACAGCCGTTCCGCTTCTTCCCGATCAATCCTTTTCGCCTCAGCCAATTTTTTAAGCAAGTCCGAATCAACCGGAAATCCGGCATTTTGCAGGTTTTCACACATTCGTTCACAATGACCCTGACACTGTTTCATGGCTTCGCAAAGTTGTTGAAGCATTTCCGGCGTCATCTTTTGCAAGTTATTTTCGTTCAACATCTTCTTGAGCGATTCCAACATGGCTTTTTCTTTTTTTTGTTCCATTTCATCTTTTTCACGGTTTTTGTTTTCACCGTCTTTATTTTGCCGCGATTCCGACGCCTTTTTCTCCAATGTCTTTTTCAGGTCTTGGGCAAGTTCCTTATTTTGATTCAGCATTTCTTCCAACGAATGAGCCAGACCTTCCATGAGCGATTGGGCGGTTGATTGATCTAATTCGCCGGAAACTTCGTTGACTTGTTGCGAAAGGGCTTCGGCTTCCGCCAATGTTTCGGTTGTTCGCTGGGCGTTTTCAACTGCTTCGGCGGCTTTCTGGTTCATGCGGTTTTCAATATGATCCAGTGCGTCAAATGTTTTGACCGGTCCCATTCCATCGGCATCTTTTTGAATCCGTTCCAGATCGAGTTTCCGGGCTTCGATCTCTTCCACTTCCAAAATATTTTCCTTTTCCAAAGTATCCAGTTGCGATGTCAAACGTTTGACCTGATCCTCCACATTCAGGCGTTGCCGCACCTGACCGGAAAGAGCAGAAACCGGAAGAACTAACGAAATCACCGCAAAACAAACCGCCAATAAAACAAGACCAATCATTCGCCGTGATTCCCAATGGATTTTCGGAACATCTTTCGTCTCCACACGAACAACCCAATCGCCAAGTTCCTTTTCAAAAGAACTCATCAGAAGACCGCCGATTTGGTTATTGCGGTCTAAAATGGCGCCGAGTTTCCTGTCGTCGGGAATGAGTTGCCGGGCAGCCAGCCAAGCCGTCAAAGGAATTACCGCAAAAATAATCAAACTAAACGCAACAAGATTCGGTTCATACCAACCGCTGACCCGAAGAGTGAGCAAGGCAACTCCCCAAAGAAACAGAAATACCGCTGTCAAAGTGACAACCTTTTTAAGAAACAACGCGGCAAAAAGCCGCCGCCGAAACGTCGAAAGAATCCGGGTACGTTGTTGCTGGTTCATGATTTTAATTGAAAATTGAAGATTGAAAATTGAAAATTGAAAATTTTTCGGCGAACAATTCTGAAAAATATTCTACCACACCCTAAACAACAGTCGCAAGCCCTTTCTGTTTAATTTGTTTAATTTGTTTAATTTGCTAAATTTAAGAAGTGTTGCGCACAAAGGCACGAAGAACTCAAAGATTAAATGGACTCTCTATTGATTAATTGATTAACTAATTGATTAATTGATTAAAAAATCCTTCGTGTTCTTTGTGCGCCATTTCAATAATAAACTTGTTTCATTATCGCTGTTATTGTCAACAGATTTTACAGATTATACAGATTGGTTTTTATTAAAATCTGTAAAATCTGCATAATCTGTTGACAAAATTCCCCACCTCTTAACAAAAATCAGACAATAGGGAACAAGTCTAATATATAAAATATCAGACAGCTCTTGAAAAATGTTTTTTTTGATATACGATTATAAAAATTCCAAGACGGATGCGGAAAAGGTTGAATTTAAATAATTAAATAATTAAACAGATACGAAAATGCAACTCCTTCGGATTGATTCGCGTAACGAGGATGTTTCTTCCAAGTTGCGTCTTTTGCGGACGAAATTGAGTCCGCGTGGTGATATTGTCAGTGTGGCGAGCCGTCAGCGGACGCTTGAAATTTTCGGCGAGGCGTTGACGCCGACTCAGGTTGTCCGGCGGATTTGCCAAGACATCAGCGAACACGGTTTATCCTCTCTGCTTGAATATTGCAACAAAATCGATCAGGTATCGCTGACAGCGGAACAACTTCGTGTTTCGGAAGACGAACTCCGGTCAGCGTTACAAAAAGCGGACAAAAAATTCCTTGATGCCGTCAGACGAATACGGGACAATATTCGGGAATTTCAACAGGCGATTTTGCACAAAAATGTTCGGACGGAACGTCCGGGCGGTTATCTTGTGGAGCGATATTGTCCCTTGCGTCGGGTTGGTCTTTGTGTTCCCGGCGGTGCGGCGGCGTATCCGTCCACCGTTTTGATGACAGCGGTTCCTGCGCAGGTTGCCGGAGTTCAGGAGATTGCCGTCATGGCTCCGCCAACCGCGTTCGGAGCGTACAATATTGATATGTTGGCAACATGTTACGAACTCGGTATTACGGAAGTGTATCGAATGGGCGGTGCTCAGGGTGTTGCGGCATTTGCGTACGGAGTGGAAGGGATTCCCAAAACGGACAAAATCGTTGGACCCGGTAATCTTTTCGTTGCGCTGGCAAAACGATTTGTGTACGGTGAAGTCGATATTGATTCGATTGCCGGACCAAGTGAAGTGGTGGTTATTGTTGATTCCTCAACCAATCCGCTGTACACCGCGTACGATATTCTGGCTCAGGCAGAACATTCGCCGGGAGCCAGTATTTTGATCGGATGGGATGCTGCGGTTCTTGACGCAACAATTCAGGCGATTGAGGAACAAATCGGCAATGTCGAACGCGGCAAATTGGCACAACAGAGTCTTGAAGAATTTGGTGCGGTTATTCTTGCCAACGATGCGGACGAAGCGTGCCGGTTGGCGAACGAAATGGCGCCGGAACATCTTCATATTGCAACGGAAAACGCCGAAGAATTAGCGGACAAAATTTCGTGTGCCGGAGCCATTTTTCTGGGAAACATGACACCGGTTGCGGTTGGTGATTACGCGGCGGGACCGTCGCACGTTTTGCCGACAAGCGGAACAGCGCGTTTTGCCAGCGGTTTGACTTGTAACGATTTTTTACGGGCAAACAGTCTTTTGTTTTTTAATCGTGACGGATTGGCACGGCTGGCACCGGACATTGAAATTATTGCAACAAAAGAAGGATTGACCGCACATCGTGAAAGTGTACGGATCAGGCTGAAAGAACAGGAATCGTAACTGTATAATCATTCTACTTTAGTTTTCGGTTTTCTTTTTTTCCCGTTCCGTTTTTGGAGTTTATTTTGGGAATGGTAGGCGACCACCTCGTTATACCACACAATCGTTAGCGACGGGGGCTTGCCCCCAAAATCCGAAACAATCAGAAAGTTTTCTGAAAGGCAACTTCTAAAAACCGAGACTAACCACGAAACACACGAAATTTCACGAAAAATATAATTGTTGTCAATCGTTTATAGTAAAAAAGTGGCAACAAAAATTCTTTCGTGTCTTTTTGTGTTTTTCGTGGTTAAAAAAGAGTTTTTAGAAGTTGCCATACATTTTTTCAATAGTCGCGTAGCGACGGCATCATGCATAACCGGTGATGGAGCGAAGCGCAATCACCGGCCGCGTCCCCTCCCCAACAACAAAGTCGCGCAGCGACGACATTATCGAGACCCATCTTCGTCTCATTCCCTAAACTCCGCTTTTGATAATGCCGTCGCTGCGCGACTTGATGATGGGTGGGGGCGTTGTCCGGCGGTTGCGC
>JAISQH010000513.1 GCA_031274385.1 Planctomycetaceae bacterium
GCCGACGCCATCGCTACGCTGACGCTCCACCCACTGGCACATGTCGGACCATTGGGCGGCAGTATCGTATGAAAACCAGTCGATTGTGCCATACCGGAGAAAAGGGCACTTGCCCGACGACCATCGCTCGTCGCTGAAGTTATTGTGGTTCGGTCACCTGTGCTAACCATATTCCAACAGCCAGTTAAAGGCGTTGTTCCGGTCGGATTATAATTTGCAACGCCGCCTTTGACTGTTTTTGCAGTTCCCGGTTGAGCGGAAAGAATTTCACTAACGGCAATGGTGTTACTCGTTCCATCTGTAACAGATGCCATAGAAGCCCAATAATTCCCACGGCAAAACAATCCGCGCGGTGGTTCAGAAGATGAGGAATAGAGAGCATTACCGACGGAATAACGGTCTCCTCGACACATTCCGTAACTTGTTCGTGCTGTATCGTTTGTGTGAGACGGAGTTTTTCCCAAAACATCTGAGGGACAAAGGAATGTGCCAATGGGATGAAAAAGTTCCGGCATATTTGTATTCGAAGTTTTCGAATTTGGTGTTCCGGCGGAATTAGCACTATCGGAAAGTCCAAATGAAGTCAGACTGCCGTTGTCAGGACGTATTTTATTGGGAATGTAATCACTTACAAAGCGGTCATATCGTGCCTGTTGTTCTACGAACGGCAGGATAAAGTACCATGTATTCCAGTAAAGCGCGCCATTGGGAGTACCGGGCGAATTATCCATTGCTCCGGTAGGAAACGCCAAGTGTGTGTCATGGTAGTTTTGTAACCCTAAAACGATCTGCTTGACATGGTTCGTACACTGCATTCGCCGCGCTGCTTCGCGCGCCGCCTGAACCGCAGGCAATAGAAGTGCGATTAAAACACCAATAATCGCAATCACCACCAAGAGCTCGACAAGCGTAAAAGCTCGTCTTAATGTTGCCCAGCTAGCCCCCCCCCCCCGTTTAACATTTGGATTGCCGTTTCAATAATTTTTTTCATGGTTCGTTTCCTTTCAAAAAATAGTTGTGGAACAAAATGGAACATTTCAGATTGTTTCGGATTTTGGGAAAACAGGAAAACAGAAAATGCCGGAGAATTAAGGTTTGAACTCAGTGGCAAACTATCTGTCTCACACTAAATTACAGCCTATCCATTTCACTTTTACTCCCAAAAATAGGAAACAATCATCAAAGTAGTTTCTTAATATACACAAAACAAAATCAAATGTCAATACAGTCTTTCAAATTTTTTTCAAAGATGATTTGTGATTCACTCATTTTCAATTCTCCCAAACAGCTGAATGGTTACGAAAAGATTAATTTCACGGTTGACTGGTGACCGGCTACTTTAATAATTGGCTGTTTGGTGTATAATGCCTTTATATGTTACAGCGAAACCTGTGATATTTGATGGGGCGCCGTGATATATGATGGGTTTCTGCTGATTTTCTTTGATTATTTTGAAATTCGGTATGGCATCTTATTTGCTTGGTTATTTTGTAGCAGAGTTCAACAACTTCCTTCAACCATTTTTTTACTTGTGTTATTCGTGAACATCCGTGAATTATTATTTCGAATTTTATTATTGATTGGCTTATTTTTTGTACTCGGTTATTCTGTTGCCGACGAGACGCCGGTTCGGTTTCCTGTACGGAAAGCGGATGCGCGGTACGCTGACCCGGAATCTTGTACGGAATGTCATGCCGATCTCTGTTCGCAATGGAAGAACAGCGACCACGCAAAGTCAATGGATCACGCCGACGAACAATCTGTTCTTGGCAATTTCAACAATGTCTCGTTTCTCCATCTTGGTTTTGATGACATTTTGTTTTTGAGTGCGTCCGAAGTCAAAAGGCTGCTGGATGTTCTTGAAACAACAACGACCGGATTGGATCCGCGAAAAGAATATTTTTCCGGGCAAAATGATCCGCCGCAACGTTACAACATCTCCGGTCGGAAAACGAAGATATTGCCGGATGCCGGTTTTGAAGAATTAGTTACGGCAACATTGGACGCTAAACGCGGAGTTTCCGAACGGCTTCGGCAAAATATGTCCGGGACACAACTCAAAGAATTTGACGACGAATTGGCATTTCAAAAGGCATTGCGTTTTCAACGTCCCGGCGATATTTCTGTTGCGCAAGACCGTGTTGTTCGGGTTATGCGCCGGCTTGTTGAAGATGGTTCCATTACGACAAAATTCGGAACACAATTCCGCATGTTTCGTAACGAAAAAAAGTTCATTGTTGAAACGGATATCGGACAGTTTGAAGTTCGTTTTACGCTTGGTAACCGCCCGTTGCAACAATATTTGGTTGAAACAAACGGAGGACGGCTTCAGGCATTGCCGGTTGCTTGGGATACGATTGAGAAACGCTGGTTTCATCTTTATCCGAAAGAGCAGATTCCGCAAGGTGATCCGTTGCACTGGACAACCGCGTTACAAAATTGGAACCGAATGTGTGCTGATTGCCACACAACAAATTTGCACAAAAATTTTGATCCGAAAACAAAAGAATACCGTACCACTTTTACCGAAATCCATGTTGGCTGCCAAGCCTGTCACGGTCCTTGCGGGCAACATGTTGAAGTTGCACGAAAACATGGTTTGACGACCGATTGGAAGCCGGAAATTCCGAAGGAGGTTTTTTTATTAACGAACGTAAAAGGGGCGGAGATTGTTCAAAGTTGTACGTTTTGTCATGCCCGGCGGCGTCTGCTTCGCGAAGGACCCAAACCGCCGGAAACACCGGTTGCCGATTGGTTTGTCCCGGAATTAGCGGACGCTTCCATTTATTATCCCGACGGTCAACTGCTTGAGGAAGCGTTTGAATACGGTTCCTTTTTGCAATCGAAAATGTACGATAAAGGCGTCGGCTGTACGAATTGCCATGAACCGCACTCTTTGGAACTAAAATTTCAGGGCAATCGGCTTTGTACACAATGTCATTCTCCATCAATTTACGATACAGTTAAGCATCATTTTCATCCGAACACGGCGAAACCGGGAACGCGATGTGTTGAATGTCATTTTCCGCAATCGACTTACATGGTTGCGGATCCTCGCCGTGACCACAGTATTCGGAAACCGAGTCCGGCGTTGACGCTGGCAGCCGGAGTTCCGAATTCCTGTACAATTTGTCACCGCGACCGCAAAAAAGGCGAAACGACGGAATGGGCAAGAGATCATATTGACAATTGGTATGCTGAAAAACGCAAAGCCTCTGTTGGTTACAGTGATCTTTGGCCCACCGAAGATCATTATGCGTTGGCGATTGCTGCCGGGCGGCGTGACGATCCGATAGCGGTACAGAAATTGTTAAAAGTGGTTCGGGATCGGGGCAACAAAGAATTTCGTCCCGTTATTCGGGCAAGTGCAATTACGCTGTTGAGCCGTATTCCAACGGATCAGGCGGCGGAAGAAATCTTTTCGGTGTGTGTTGATGGTTTAACGGACACGGATCCGTGGGTTCGTTTTGCATCAGCCGGTGCTTTGGCAGCGCAGCCGGACGAGGTGAAATTGAAACACTTAATCCCGTTGCTCAACGATCCGGCTTTGGCAGTCCGTACGGAAACGGCAAGAGTTTTGGCACGAAATTGGGCAAAAAATAAAGCGGCGTTGACGGAAGACAACATTAAAAAATCGTTCGAAAAAGCGAAGTTGGAATATATTTCGGCACAAAAAGTTGATTCGGATCAAGCGGCGTCATATTTGAATCTTGCGGTTTTGGAACACGATTTAGCGTCACCTCAAATTGATGAAGTGAATCGTTGGTTGGCGGCTGCCATTCAGGATTCGCAAGCTCCGGCGATTGCGGAAGCCCGGAAGACGGCATTGCCGTTAATCGAACGTTTAACGGAAATACCGTTGCAATATTATCGGCAATCTCTTGAAATTGACGGAGATTTCCTGCCGTCTCGGATTAATTTAGCGATGTTGTATCATGAACGCGGCGATGATACGGCTGCGGAAAAAGAGTTTCGGGAAGCGTTACGGATTGATCCGGCAAACGGCAACACGGCTTATTCGCTTGGTTTATTGCTTGCTGAACTTGGTCGTTCTGAGGAGGCGGTTGCGATGCTTCGTCGGGCGTCGAAGAATCTTGAAACAACATCGGGACAAACGGCAACACGAAATCGGGTTCGATACAATCTTGGTTTGTTGTTACTCCAATTAGAACGGCGCGGCGAAGCGGAAAAAGAATTGTCGGACATTATTCAATCGGAACCGCAAAACGTTTCGTTTTTGTACGCTTTAACAGTTTCCTATCTCCAACGCGGCGCAACATCGCAGGCTTCGGCACTCATTGACCGGATCATCCAACTCGATCCGCAGAATCCGCAATGGAAACAATGGAAAAACCGTATTCGTTCACAATAAATATTGCGCGCAAAGACGCAAAGAATCTTATTTCTTTGTGTCTTTGCTCGCAAATTTTAAAAAACAAAAATGTTACAAACTTCGTTATTAATCGATAACATAAAGACCGTCAGCACTGACAAAATGTTTTTGGATGCCCGCTTCTTTCATCCATTCTCTGGTTTTGACCGTTTCAAAATTGGCAGTATTGAACCCTTTGCCCTGATCATTATTGTACAACCAAAGCGGAGTTGGCCACAAACAGGCTTTGAATTTGAAAGACTGATAAAATTCTTTGCGAACGCCTCGTTGACCATGATGTGCCATCTGAACAAAATCGCTGTCAAGCTCGTTTCGGAACGGGCTGAGAAGAATCTTGTCCCCTTCTTCCGCACCGGCGTCGCCAAGAAACAGAACTGACCGTACAGAATCCCAAACCCGAATGACCATGCTGGAATTATTGTACGCATTAACAGTCAACTCTTCATTTTTCACCGCAAGAATTTTGAATTTCACGTTGTCAATGTCAATCACAAGACCCGGCTCCTGAATATTCGTAGCGGGATTTTCCCGTTTTTTCAGACGGTCGTAAAAGTCAATCGTTCGCGGCATGGCTTGCGGTTCGACCTTTTCATAAAACTCTTTGGAAAATTCCGAATGATAAATAGAGTTAATCTTGATACCATCCGGTTTTTTCAGAATTTCATGCAATGCTCCGATATGATCGGTGTGAGGATGGGAAAGAAACCACGCCTCCACCTCGTTGCCCAACGCAGCCAGAAAACCGCGCAAATAACCGGCTTCGTCCGGAACTCCGCCATCCATGACAATCACTTTTCCTTTTGTTGTTCGGAAAACGTACGAATTACCCTGTGCCGGACTTTGATGTAACGGAAGTTGCCACAATGTAAAATCGGACGGAGTTGACGCAACGGACGCCGCCGACGCAACTTCAAACAAACCCGGAAAAATTCCCGCAACAGCAAGAATTGCCGATCCCTTCAAAAAATCACGACGATAAAACATCTTTTTGCTCCTTAATCACTAAGTTAATCAATCAATCAATAAAATAAAACCATTTACGGTTTTAAATTCCCTATAAGAACAAACAAAGTATAGCACCAAATCAAGTTTTCAGAAGTACCAAATTGAAAATTTCTTTGCGTCTTTTCGTGCAACATTTTTATTTTTGTTAATATGATAGGGGCGGTATTTCGGTACATTGGTACCGGGAGGCGATAACAATATTGAGATTATCGCCAACAATTTTTCGGTGGGTATCAAGAGTTTTTTCCGGCGTATTGTTATTTTCGGAAAGATGCCCCAGACAGACCCAGCGGAGTTTTTTTCCGTGTTTTCGAATCAATCCGGCTGATTCATCATTGGAGAGATGACCGTAATTGCTTTTGATTCGTTGTTTTAGTTCTTCGGGGTAGGGACCGGATTCGAGCATTTTTGTGTCATAATTACTTTCGAGCAGCATAGCGTTGAGGGTTTCCACGATTCCGCCAAGACCGAGAAAGCAACATCCCAGATCGGTCATAATACCGAACCTGACTGAACCGTTGTCGAGAACAAAGCAGACGGAATCGGGGGAATCATGCGGTGTGGCAATTGTTTCGATGGTCAGACCGCCGAATCGAAGCGTTTCTCCGGCGTGAAAAAGGTGAGGTTCTTGTAACTTTCCTAATTTTTTGGCAATACTTGCTGTTGCGGCAGCGTGGTGATAAGTTCCTTGAGACAACCAGACGGGGATTTGATATTTTCGGTGTAGGACACCGGTTCCGCAGAGGTGGTCGGAGTGGGCGTGCGAAACGACAATCCCCTGAATAGACGCAGTGTCAACACCAAGAAGATTCAGACGTTCGGCGGTTCGCGATGCGGTAATTCCCGCGTCGATGAGCAGGCGAACATCGCCGGATTCAACAAAGTAACAATTACCGTTACTACCGGATTGGAGCGAAACGACCCGAAATGTGCTCATGGAAAAATTGAAAATTGAAAATGGAGAATGGAGAATTGAGAATTGAGAATGGAAAATGAAATGGAAAAGATGATTTTATACTTTCGGCAGTCATAAAGATCATGTTTTT
>JAISQH010000567.1 GCA_031274385.1 Planctomycetaceae bacterium
CCTCTTGTATTAGCAAGCAGTGGAGCAACCGCGAATGACGGTTTTCCTAATAACACCGGCGGTCTCTCTTGGATGGATGGTTGTTCTCCCTTGTCAACTTTTACAACGATTCTTCCTCCTAACGCCCCATCTTGTTCTGCATTGGAAGATTCTACGTACCAGGCAGGCAGAGCTCTTGTTCCGGCAACAAGTTATCACTCCGGCGGCGTTAATCTTGTGATGTGTGATGGTGCTTGTAAGTTTGTGAGCGATACCATTGATGTTGGCACACAACTCAACGAAATGCCGGGAGCATCGGCAGGGAGTGCTGCCAGCGGCTCTTCAAAATACGGTGTTTGGGGAGCAGCCGGAACTCCCGCCGGTAACGAATCAAAAAGCCTTTAATCAAAAATATTTTAATCAATATGAACTACCAAACCTTTATATGTGTGTTGTTGGTTTTCGTAATTTTTACCGGTTGTTCCCACAAAGGAAAATTACGCGGGCTGGTTCCATGTTGCGGAACTGTAACACTTGATGGGACTGTTGTTGCCGATGCACAAGTCCTTTTTCTTCCCGTACAGGAATCACTGCGTGTTGCTTCCGGAAAAACGAATGCTCAAGGGCAATTTGTTTTGTCTTCGTTAACGACGAATGACGGCATTATGCCGGGAGAATATTGTGTAACAATTATAAGAATTGAGAAAACCGGAACCGTCCGAAAACCCGTTATCAATGAGTTCGGCGAAAGTGTCATGCCTCCGCCGGAAACAAGAAATGTTTTACCGGAACGGTACGCCGATAAAACAACTTCGGATATTAAAGTTACTGTTCCTGCTTCGGGAGACAAAAACATCAAAATCGAACTAAGTCAATAGACATTTGTACAAAAATATAAAAGCGGCGTATGAAATGAACCGTTTTAAATAATTGGATCATTGGACAATTAGACAATGATCAGTTTACTTCGCGTGCGGCTTTGGTGTTATTGTTCAGATTTAATTTTGGCTACATTTTTAGTAGATTATCATCCTTTCATTCCTATTTTGGAGGTTACTATGTTTTCACGTTATATCAGTCATCGGGTTGCGTTCACCTTGGTTGAACTACTGGTTGTCATTGCGATCATTAGTGCTTTGATCGCACTTCTTTTACCTGCGGTTCAGGCAGCGCGCGAAGCGGCAAGGAGAATGTCATGTACAAATAATCTTAAACAACTCTCTCTTGCACTACACAATTATCATGACAAATATGATTCTTTACCGGCTGGAATTTCAGCAACGCCAGCCGGAGGAAATTTACCTACTGTTGCTCAAATGAATTCGACAACTGACACAGATCATCATCGGAGTAAGACCGGAGTTTTAGTTGCGCTGTTGCCGAATTTGGAACAAGAATCTCTCTACAGTCAAATTATCGAAATTCAGAGGCGTGCGGACGGATTAAGAATCTCAAACGACAATAGTTCTGAAGCACCTCCCGCGACTGCCGCCATTGCGCCGTTACGGAATATTGCCGTTCCTTTTGCGGTTTGCCCTTCCGAACGTGTTCAAGTGATTCCCAATGGGTCAATGGGACGAAACAATTACACGTTTTGTGTGGGCGATTTTCCCGGTCGGGGTGATACACTTCCAAGCGGAGCCGGTTACAATCCGAGAGGAATATTTGTTCCGTTTATCTGGTACAACTTCAATGCGGTTACTGATGGTACATCGAATACCGCCGGTGTTTCGGAACGAGCCATTCATCACGGAAGAGGACGATTAACGATTGCCACTGTTGATACGACCGGTACCGGTATTATTCAGGGATTTGCGGCAAGCGGTGCCAATGGAACAACCGCAATTCCGAGTACAACATTTAATCCTCAAACCTGTTTTAATAAAATAGGAACAGCCGGTAGTTGGAAAACGACGGGTGTTACTGTTACATTAGCCTACCGTATGGGAAAGAATTGGCTAAGTGGAGAACCGCATTATGGAGGATTTATGACGATTTTGCCGCCGAATTCCGCGAACTGTGTTAATGGAACAGGTTCCGGTGATACCGGAATTTTGCCGCCAAGTTCATATCATTCCGGCGGTGTCAATGTCGGTAAATTGGATGGTTCAATCCATTTTATCAGCAATACAATTGATTGCGGGGAGACAACAGCGATGTGTCCTCGTTCCGGTGTGTCACCTTATGGCGTTTGGGGAGCTCTTGGCTCTAAGGATGGTGGTGAATCCGGTTCGCCATAAAATTTCTGTAATATACTTTTCACTTGAATTTTCGGTTTTATTTTAATAAGGTAGGCAACCTCTCTCCGAGCCATTTGGTAAATGGCGTCGGCGTACTCGCCGACTCGAACACCGAAAGACTTGGCGTTACGCAGTTCAAGTTGGCGAGTACACCGACGCGACCGCTACGGAGAGCGGTCGCCTACCTTGCTTAATTGAAACTTCACCAAATGAACAATAGAAAAAAATTGTGGTAGAACAAGGTTTGAAATCCGCCCTTACATCCGAAAGAATCAGGCAAATTCAGGTGAAATGAATTTAGGTTCCTGTTGAATTTGTTGTTGCTATTTTATAATGAGCCATCCATTTTTTGAGTGCGTCGGCAGCGGCGTCTCGGATAACCATTGATTTATCGTTTACTAAATGTTGGATTGTCTCGACGGCTTCTTTGGTTAAAAGCGTTGACAACGCCGAAAGAGCCGCACAACGGACATTGATTTCGTCGTCCGCCTCAGCAAGTTCAATTAACCGTTTCATAAATTGAGAACTCAAGTTAGTTGCCGAAACAACAAGGCAGGCAGAAAGTCGGCGAACCGGAATTGGTGAAAAAAGATCATCCCGAATCGCTATCATCGTGTTCGGATCAACAAGACAAACGTAACGCCCGATTGTTTTGGCGGATTCGGCAGTCATCTGGTTAATTCGTGACGCAAACGATTCAATATGAAGTTCCGGCATTGTTTCATAAATGGCTTTTCTGATTTCTGTTTCACGCCGATTAATTAATTGCTCAAATTGAGCGTCCACCTCTTTAACACCGCGCGATTTCAAAATACGAAAAACCATTGCCGCAGTAGGGGCGTCGGAATCGTTGACAAACTCAAGCAGCATCGTATTGACATCATCACCAACCAGACGTTGTACCGCAGCAGCAGCAGCACGGCGCGATTCAACCGACGGACGCTTGAAAAAGAAACGATAAAGAGAAATCATCAAATATTTTGGAAAACTGCACGCTTGTAAAAGTTGAACGGCACAGGGTTCCAGACCTTGAATCAATTCCGGTAAATCGGGATTTTTCGGATTCAACCAAGCAAAGGATCGAAATCGTTTCAGAGCATTTTGAAAATCAGCACTCGGATCTGTCCCGACAAATTCCAGCATTTTACGAACAAAAAGCGGATCGGAACGGGTTATTAAAATTTCGTCAATGACAGCGGGGCTGTCGGGATCGTCAAAATAACTGAGCAATAAACGGATAAAACTTCCGTGTTGACTTTGAAGAAGAAGTTCCGCAACTCGTTTTCCTGCGGCGGAACGGTGGTCGTTTGCAAGAGTGACCATCGTTGCGTAACTCTTTTTTGTAACAATCAAAAGACTTTGCAACACTTCATCAATACCGTGAACCGCAAAACGTTTGACAGTCGCATCCAGTTGTTCGATAAACCATTCGCGGCGTTTATCGTAGTTCCGGCGTTCTAATTCTGAAGCGTTAAGTAATTCGTCGTAAAATAATTCCGCCAGTTGGAGAACCATTTCTCTTGCTTCTTTGGCGCGTTTTTCATGGGTTCCTTCCAGATTGATCAGGACAGCCGGAAGGGTTTCGTAGAGTTTATGTTCCAGAATGATTTTGGCGGCGTCTTCGTGGAGGGCGTCGTTTTCGTTCCGAAAAGCGGTGTCCGCCAAACGGACAAGACGGTCTCGCGGCAAGGAATTGGTCTGTAACCAATAGGCTTTGTCACGGAGAAAACACTTGAAAAGGAGCAAATACAGTTCCGGGTCTTTCCTGAGATAAAGATGATTGAAAGAAAGTGTACGGATACGATCAACCGGATTATCGAGTTGTCCGATAAGAATTTCGTTAGCAACCGGATTGGGCGATTTACCGAGAAATTTGATTGTTTTTTCTTGAAATGCAGTCATGGAAAAGTCAAAAATAATTTTTCATCGTAACGGAGGTTTCTTACGGAGTTCTTACGGAATAACTTTGTACGAAAGAAATCAGGATAACCCTTCACCATAATTTTACCGCAAAGTCACGAAGAAAATACGAAAAAAACCGGAAGTCTTTTTTGATGGTAACGTTCTGACTTTCCGGCAGAGATTGTAACTGTATATTGTTAAACATGTTATTGCTCGATGACTGTTCCGGTTTTTCGAAAAATAATACGAATTCCGAATTTTGCGGTGATTTTGGTTTTGATCGGTGACGTTTTGGTGTTTGATAAAGGACGTATTAATTTTACGGCTGCATCCAACACACCATGTCACCCCAATTGTCGCCGCGCCAGACATAACGAAGCACCGTTTTGAACACCGTCATGAGAACAATGTCAATTCATACAACAAATTTCAACAAATCATCCATGATAAAACTCTCTGGCGTAAGTCAATAACTAAAATAACGTTAACACAGAAAAATAATCTACAACCTTTTTATCTTCTTGTCAATACTGTTGTAGTACCAATTCTCGTGTGAGACGCGACTTCTTTCAATTCCCGCGTTTTAACCCGATGTTCCAGCAAAAAAACGTCATTTTTTTGCCGGAATTATTTTTAATATGAGGAGTTATGAGATTCTTGTGTCTAAAAAGCGTAGACATGTAAATTTTTATTTTGTGCTATTAACGACATGTTTTGATGTGTTATACTATACACATGCACGTCGCAAGAATACCAAACCGGAATTCGTCGCCCACCTACCTCCTCCGCGAATCGTTTCGCGAAGACGGCAAGGTAAAGAACCGTACGCTTGGGAAAATACCACGCTTGCCCGTGAGTTGAATATTGACACGAAA
>JAISQH010000578.1 GCA_031274385.1 Planctomycetaceae bacterium
AAATGTTTTATATATTGTAACCGATTATGAACGGTTACGGAATTTTCATTTTGTTTGTACTCGTACTTGGTGTTACGCAGGCTTGCGTAAAATGATCCGTAGAGGCAGGTTCTATTCTGAAGTTTATGTTTTTGGAGCAAGAATTGCTCTTGCGTTGCCGACGCAGAGAGATTCCAGCAGCGGAGCGAGTAATTCATCATCATTGGGAATTTCGCCGCGTTCGATCTGTTCGCCAAGCAGATCACACAAAATGCGACGAAAATAGTCATGCCGCGAAAAGGACAATACGCTTCTCGAATCTGTTGTCATGCCGGGAAAATTGTTCAATAAAGAATATCCGGCAAGATCAATGAGATGACGGCGAATGGCATTGTCGAAGTCGTTGTACCACCAAGCCGGTCCGAATCGGATTTTACCGGCAGTTCCGTCTTCCGTAAAGGAACCACAAAATGTTGCAAATAGGGCGTTATCGGACGGATTCAACGTGTATAAAATAATGTTCGGTAATTGCTTTTCTTTTTCCAGCGTGTTGAATAACCGGCAAAGCGAAGCCACATCAACCGAGTTGCCCATACAGGCGTATCCTCCGGTAAGACCGGTCAAATGACGTAACCGATCACTGGTTTGTCGAACAGCACCGATGTGTAATTGTAACGTCCAATGCCGTTTGGCGTATTCACTGCAAAAGAATTGAAACAAAAACGAACGTAAAATATCGGCGTTTTCCGGTGTTGCCAGACCTTGTTGAAATTGTGCGAATATTTTTTTAACATTACTTTTTTTAACGGAAATAAAACGGAATCCGCTGTCAAGCGAATGATCCGCCAATCGGCAACCGGCTTTGTCAAATGCGTCAATCCGATCAACAGCCCTCGTACAATAATCATCCAGCGAACGAACCGAATAGACATAATCAGACCATGCGTTACGGTAATTTGTCAAAAGCAGTGTATCGCCGCGAAATGACGGAAGCACACGCAAATCGGAGTTGGATGCCAATCGGTGTGCCGCAACGCTGTTCAACGGGTCGTCCGAAGTGCAAAGACTTTCGACGTTCCAAAACCGTAACCAATCCCGTTCACCACGCCGGCTGCTGCGAAGAATCTCGTTACATTTTTTCCAAATCGATTCGGCGTTTGCCGCATTGAGAACGTCTTCAATACCGAAACAATATTTCAGTTCGAGACATGACCAGTGAAAGAGAGGGTTGCCGATTGTTTTTGGAACGATTTTCGCCCAGTGAAGAAATTTTTCTTTGGGCGGCGTTTTGCCGGTGATGAATAGTTCCGGTACACCGGCAAGCCGCATGGCACGATGTTTGTACGGGTCGTTGAGAAGCCAAAGTTCCGCAATATTGTCCGCCCGCCGATTCGCCGCAATTGCCGCTACGGAAAGATGATTATGGTAATCAATAATCGGTTGGTTTTTGGCAAATTCATAATAAAGCCGTTCCGCCGACAGACTTTGCAACAGAAAACGTTCGTCAAGAAAGGAACGAATTTTTGTTTTGGAATTTCGTTTAACAGGATGTTGTTTTAACATGATTTATTTTTAGGAAACAATTTCATTTTCAAAAGCATAATCGAACATAAAATACAGAATATTCCGATACCAAACGCCAAACATCCTCCAAGTTGTCCGATACTGAACAAACTTGCAAAAAGGAACATTAATCCGCAGGTTCCGAGTGAGACGGCGAAAAGGATCATCATACTGTTACGTCGGGTTTGTTGTTCCAATGTTTCGTCCGGCATTTTGTACGGAGTTGCAATTCGTTGAAAAAAAGTTTCAATTCGTTTATTATACTCGGTTTCTTTCATTTTGGAAGCGGCGGTAACATAACCGGAAACAAAAAAGAAACCGATACAACATGCCGTTTGAATTAATGTTGCGGTTTCCCAATTAATGATCGGTAAAAGGTTCAACACGATACCGACCGCAACTCCTCCAAGAACACACGCAACCGCTCCCGTCGGATTGGGACGTTTCCAAACGAGACCGAAAACAACCGGAACAACAAGCGGAACACCAAACAAACCGGTAATCAATTTATTGGCTTCAAAGGCTCCGCCGAAATGTTCAATAAAAAAAGCACCGCCGATAATAAAAGTTCCGATAAAAGCGGTCATCAATCGCGCAACAATTATCAATTCACGAGTTCCGGCGGCGTGGCGAAACAAACGTTGGTAAATATCTTTTGTCAGAACACCGGCGGTGATATTGTATTCGGCGGAAAGCGTTGACATGCAAGCCGCAAGCATCGCGGAAATCATTAGTCCCATCAATCCCGGCGGTAAAAGTTTCAGGCACATCCCAATATAAACCTTTTCAGGATTATCCAAATTCGGTAACAACATCGGTGCCATCAGTGCCGGAAAAAGGAATATGAACGGAAATACAAAATAAAGAAACGTTGCAAAAAGTCCCATAAAACGAATCGACCGCTCGTCTTTCATGGAATAAAACCGTTGCGCAAATGACCAGTTGCCGCAATATTTAATTGTTACCATTATATAATAAGCGGACAAAAATAACAAATGTCCCTTTGGACCATTGTTCCAACGTAAATGATCCGGGTGCGTTTCAAAAAAAGGCGTCATTCCTCCGACGGCAATCAGTGTCAGCGGAATCATGATTGACGTAACAAGAACAAGGATCACACATTGAATGGTATCGGTCAGCACAACGCTCCAGATTCCGCCGATCATGGTATAAACGATCACAATTCCGCCGCAAAGGATGATTGCCTGTGTTTGAGTGAGAGATGTTGTTGTTGCAATAAATAATCCTGCAGCGTAAAGCCTGACCATATTTTCAATTAATCGAAACAAAACGCCGCCCCATGAAATCAATTGCCGTACAGAAAAATTGTAGCGCGTTTCCAAAAATTCGACCGGCGAAACCAGTCCGGCACGTTTCCAACGTTGACCGAAATAAAATGTTGCCAACAACGTCGGCGGAATCGGACTCCAAAGGACAATCATTGCAACGAGACCATATTCGTAGGCAATTCCTGCGTGGGCGACGAACATAAATGTACTCACCATCGTCATGTAATTACTCACCG
>JAISQH010000666.1 GCA_031274385.1 Planctomycetaceae bacterium
GTCTTTGCGCGCAAACTTGAAAAAACAAAAGAGACTGTTATTTCTTAATTTGTGAAAGCGTTTATGGTTTGACTGTTTCAAATCGGAAATTTTCAGGCGAAACGAGGCGTTGTACATCGTCAAACGAAAAGGCGGGGCGATAATTGGGTTCGTCACGGAATTTGGCATGTAATCGTCCCCAGTAAGACGGATGAAATTGGCAGTTCACATCAAGCCAGTTTATGATTGTCAGTTTTTCGGTTTCGGAAAGTTTTAATTCAACATGTTCGGCGTGATCGGCAACGAGTTTTTCTGTGTAACGGTTAATCGCCGGATCGTCAAGCGAGGTTCGTTTCCAACCGCAAACCAACGCCGCTAACGGACTTGATAAGGCTCCGGTTTGATACGGCGGAATGTATTCGATGCCATTCATGGCAGCGTCTTCGTTCCGATGATCGCGGTTGCCGAGCAGTTGCCGATCTTTTGCAAGCCGCAAGAGCGAATGATAAGAAATACTGTACGTTTCCTTCGGTTCACCGCGCAGATCGAGTTGAGCCTTTGTTTCTCCGGCTCCGTGACATGTAACGCAATGTTGATCGAGAATCGGTTGAATTTGCCGTTCATAATCAAAGACGAGCCGGGCTTCTGTTTGTGCCGGTTGGGGAGCGGGAACGGAGGCTTCACGAAGCATTCCTTTGGGCATTGTTGTTACGGATGACGGCGTCATGTCCGGCGTTTCATGGCAACCGACACAACTTCGCGTTTCACCGGGATTGTAATTAACGTAAGTCCGTTCTGTTTGAATGGCGCAGAAATTGTTGTCAAGAGCCTGAAAATAAATCGCCCGTCCCGCCGGAACAAGAAAATGAGCACTGCCGTCTTCTTCAACCGGCACGATACCATGTTGAATTTTGGCACTCAACATTCCGTTTCCCAAAGCACTATGAGCATGAGTTGTTCCGGCGTGGTCATCGCCGTAGTTTTTCCGAGCCGACCAGGTACGCGGTAACTGTTCAAGAATCCGAATGTATTTGACTTCACCACGCTTCACATTTTCCATGCCGACATAGACATCGGTAACAATACATCGGGCAAGTCCTTTGGCGGCAAGTTCGGTATCCACCGACATTCCTGAAAGTTGTTGTGCCGGTTTTTCACGGGGAACAAGCGGATACGGTTGCCACAGTGAAACCGACGGGTCTTTCAACAAGGTTGTTTCCCGACCCGATTGATCGAGCAACGCAAGATCATAACCGGCGGGTTCCGACCATTCAAGACCTTTCGGTTTATGCGCAACAAGAAAGAGTTCGGCGGAAAGCGGATACGGATTTCGGAACAAACGTCCCGGTTTGCCTGTTGATTCGTGAACCCAATTACCTTTTTCGTCCTTAAAATGAAAACCGTTGTGATGAAACGCCGCTACATCGTCCGTGACATACCGCATGGCATTAACGTTCCGAATATTCTTTGTCGTATCAACTAAAATCACGGTTCCTACGGCATTATTCGGACAACAATGAGACGCGCCGAGCATCACGATTTTATTGGGTTCACCGGGAACCGCCCGCGCCTGAATCATTGTTTCCGGGAACGAAATGGAATTACCGTACACTTCGGCGGAACCGGAGCCGTCGGGATTCATACTCCAAAGCGATTTGGCGTTACCTGCGGATTTATCGACGTATTCCCAACGATGATACAAAATCCGCCCATCCGCAAGAATCGTGGGCGTGGCTTCACTGAGTGCGCTGTGAGTCAGCGGTCTCATGCCGGAACCGTCAACATTCATTCTGTACAAATTCTTGACCGTAAAAATATCACCGGCATCGCAAAGTACACTGAATTGGCAACGTGTTGAAGCGAACACGATTCCGCCGTCGGGCAGATAACACGGTTCCATATCATCGGTTCCGTGATGATAACCGCGACGATATTTCTGAACAAGTTCCGCTTCATTGGGTTCGGGAAACGTGAGTTGCCGCAAACCGGAGCCGTCAATACCGACTTCGTAAATCCGATAACCCTCATCGGGATTTTTTTTGAAATCAAACACGATTTTTTGTGCATCAAACGACAAATCGAACCAGCCGACAACACCGTTCCGTGTCAATTCCGGTACGATTTCGCGGACTTTTCCGGTTTTCAAATTGAGAACGCAAAGTCCTCCGCCGGGCATCCAACGGCTGTTGACGTATTCCGTGTAAATATGATTACCGGTGTACGTTAATCGGCGGATAAATAAAATTTCGGTGATTCCCTGTTCGAGCAATTTTTGTGCGGCATCGGTATTGAATTGCAACGCAACATCGGTAATTGCCGGAACTTTGGGAAGCGGCAGCGCAGACGGTGTTTTGGGATAATTTTTCGTATATTCTTCGGCGCGGGGAAACGGAACCGGCGTGTTACGAATTTGAAACGTAACCGTTCCGCGACCGGAACCGCTATCAAGACCAACTTTGGTTTCCAATCGTTTATATTTCCCGCCGAGTTTGAAATGCAGGCTTGACGGAGCGTGTGCCCAAAATCCGAACTCGAATGATTCACCGGCAATCGACAACGGCTTGCTCTGATGATTCTGATCGACGAATAATTTTCCCCAACCGGTTTGAGACGAAACCGGTTTTAATTCTGTCAACCGAAAAGACTTGCCATCGTCATCGTACAACATTGGTTCTGCCCAAACGGCTTGATCGCTGTCGTAAGAATCACCGCCGTAACCGGCAATAAGATAAAGATCGTCAACTCCGTTCAGATCAACCTGAAGCGTTTGCGCTTTTGTTTTGGGAGTGATCAATTTTGTTTCAACCGGCTTAAATTCCTCCGCAAAAACAATATTGAAACTAAAAACAAAAAGAAGAATGGTTAATAAAATGTGTTGCATTGTTAACTCCTAAAATTTGAATGAAATTTCTATAATAGGCACAGTTTATTTCTCACTGCGTCAAGTATAACAGCAATACAGACTACAAGTCAAGAGGTTTTTCTTGATTATCAGTCAAATTGTAAAGTTTACTGATTATTTCGTTTTTTGTGGGGAAATGATTTTTGTGGGGAATGATTTTTGCAGGTATTCAGAGATTAGCCCCGTAAGGGGCAACATAACCCAGCCCACCGCAACGCGGTGGGTCTGGGAATCCCCATCAACAACGCCCTGAAAGGGCAATAGAAAATAAAAATCTCTTTCCTATTCTGCCCTTTCAGGGCGATGGATATTGGAAAATCGTAACCCACCGCGTTGCGGTGGGCTGGATTATGTTGCCCCTTGCGGGGCGAATCCCGGAATACCGCAAAATCATTCCCGCACAAAAAACGAAATAATCAGAAAAATTCTTGGAAAGTGCGGATGGCTAATTTTGTGGATAAATTTCCGCTATGGATAAAAAACTATTTCGGCGGTTTTGTAACGGTAATCGGGAAAACCGTATTACCTTTGACTTCGCAGGTCAGACCGGAAGTGGACGGATTCTCGAATTTTGGATCAACCAAATGAACAAACGGAGTGCCGTCACTGCCGCCGCCGGTTGTTGCGGTAACAGTAACTTGGTAATTCCCCGGTCGAACTCCGTCTCCCGGTTTCAATTCAAACATTTCGTAACGACCATCAGATCGGATCATTCCTGTTGCCTGATAAAGCGAACCAATAAATGTAACGCTACCGGTTGTGAGGGG
>JAISQH010000326.1 GCA_031274385.1 Planctomycetaceae bacterium
CCATTTTAATTTGCAAATCTTTGGCGTTTGCCAGATACTCAATTGTAACACCAAAACGTCCTGAAGCAACTTGTTTGGTCGCACTGTACCGTTCCACTCCGTCAACAGAAACGTAACGAGCGGAATCTTCACCGCCTTCACCGCTATTCGACATACTGCCGAGCCGGTTCATCGCAATCGCCATCGTTTCATGTACCTCACGGCTTAATGAACCAAAACTCATTGCTCCGGTAAGAAACCGTTTCACTAATTCATCGGCGGATTCGACTTCTGAAATCGGAACCGGTTGACAATTTTCGGACTTGAAATCAATAAGACTCCTTAACGTACAATAACGGTTTTCCTGATTATTGATCCGTTCCGAAAAAGAATCGTAAGATTTTTGATCGTTTTTACGGGCAGCCTGTTGCAAAAGATGTACCGATTCCGCATCCCAAAGATGTTGCGGTCCGCCGCGTCTGTTACGGTATTCACCGCCGGAATCCAACAAATGAAGACTGCCTCGTTTTTCACGATAAGCGTCATGATGCCGTTGCAGAGTTTCGCGGGCAATCTCATCGAAACCCAGTCCGCCAATCCGCGAAGGAATCGGACCGAAAAATTCTGCAACAAAATCTTTGTTCAGTCCGATTGCTTCACAGGACAATGTGTAACGATATGATCTTATCGTACTGATTCCCATTTTGGAAAAGATTTTGAGCAATCCTTTGTCAATAGATGAGATATAGTTTCGAATTGCCTGTTGAAGTCCCATCGGAAAAAGTGTTTCGGAACAACGCACTTCGTTGGCAATCGTTTCCATCGCGAGATACGGACAAACCGCATCAAGACCGCATGTAATCAGCATGGCAAAATGATGAACCTGACGCGGTTCCGCTGATTCCAATATGATTCCGGCTTTGCCGCGCAGACCGGCATTCATCAGATGCCGACCGAGACCGCTGGCAACAAGCAAACTTGGAATCGCTGCTCGATTGGCGTTACTATTTCTGTCACTTAAAATCAAAATGCCCGCACCTTGCTGAATCGCGTTCACGGCTTCCTCGAAAACGCGATTAATCGCCTCCTTCATTCCACCCGGCGTCAGATCACTAAATGTAGCATCAATACGGATTGCACGAAGTGCCGGTTCTTTAATTTCAAAAATTTGTTGCAAATCAAGCGGTGTGAGAATCGGAGTCCGAAGTTTCAAGGTGTGCGCGTGTGACGGAAATTCCGTAAGCGGCGAACCGAGCGGTCCGATAAACGAGGTCAAACTCATCAATAATTTTTCACGAATCGGATCGATCGGCGGATTGGTCACTTGCGCAAAGCGTTGTTTGAAATAATCGAACAGTAATTCGGGTTTAGCAGACAAGACCGCCGGAGGAACATCGAACCCCATCGAACCAATAGGCTCAGCACCGGTTTCAAACATCGGACGAATTACCATTGCCAGTTCTTCCCGCGTGTAACCGAATTGTCGTTGCGATTGATAAAGTTGCTTGGAATCAGTTTGCATTGCATCAACCGCTCCGCCGCGACTCAGTTCAATCCGGTTGGCATCCACCCAACGCCGGTAAGGACGGCTCCGGGTAATCTTCGCTTTGATTTCGTCGTTGTTAATAATCCGTTGTTGTACAGTGTCGACAAGAATCATTTTTCCCGGCGACACACATCCTTTTTGAACAATATCTGCCGGATCAAGCGGCAAAACTCCGGCTTCGGAAGACAAAATGAACCGGTCATCTTTTGTAACGGAATATCGCGCCGGTCGCAACCCGTTACGATCAACGATACTTCCGGCAACATGACCGTCACTAAACGCCATCGCTGCCGGTCCGTCCCAAGGTTCCATAAATGTTGCATGATATTCAAAGAATCCGCGTTGATCTTTTCCGAGCGAATATTTGTCGCCCCACGCTTCGGGAATCATCATCAAAATGGAATGCGCCAAACTCCGCCCTGAAAGCGCAAGCAGTTCGAACATATTATCGAACAACGCCGAATCACTGGCTTCGGGATCATTAAAGATCGGCAGAATTTTTTCGAGATCATCGCCCCAAACTGTTTCTGTACGAGAACGCAACCCGTTCAAAATTTCCTGCGCAAGACAACGTCTATCCACGTTACCGCGAATCGTGTTGATTTCGCCGTTGTGACACATCATTCGAAACGGCTGGGCGAGTGACCAATTGGGAAAGGTATTTGTACTATAACGTTGGTGGACAACAGCAATCGCCGATTCCATATCTTTTTCGAGTAAATCAGGATAGAACCGCGTCAGTTGTTCAGCAATCATCATTCCCTTATAAACCAGTGTTCGGCACGAAAGGGAACTGATATAAAATTCATCACGTCCTGCCAATGAACTTTGCCGTACTTTTTTTTCGGCAAGCCGCCGAATAATGTACAATTTTCGTTCAAACGCCATTTCATCCGGTTCGGAATTACCGATGTTCGGTTTTGAAAGGAAAATTTGTTTGACATCGGGACAAAGTTGCCGTGCAGTGGGACCGACCGTTTCGGGTTTTGTCGGCACATCACGCATTCCGAGAATAGCGCAACCGTTTTCTTCAATCGTTTCAGTAAGTAGAGCAAAGATTTTTTTTGCGTCACCGTTTTTCGGCAGAAAAATCATTCCGACCGCATACCGTCCTTCCTGAGGCAATAATCGTCCGATTTGTGAACTGCGTTGCCGAAAGAACTTGTCTGGAATTTGTAGCAAAATTCCGGCTCCGTCACCGGTTTCCGGGTCACTTCCAACCGCACCGCGATGTGCCAGGTTGTTGAGAATAACAACGCCGTCGCTCACAATACCGTGTGACCGCCGACCGTGAATATCAACCGCCAAACCAATCCCGCAAGAATCATGTTCCTCAGCCGGATCATAAAGTCCGCCCTTTTGAGAAAGAAGTTTCAGTACGTTTTTATCCGCAAATTCACGCAGATTTCCGTCAATAGCCGTTTGAAAATAAGTCATGTTTGAAAGGGTTAAAATGGTTACGTTTTTTATTGTTGTACAATTGTCGCAGTCATCGCATCCGCGTACATAAATCAATAGTTTTGTTACGCAAAATAGAAATTATGTAAATTTCCAAATATCGTCTATCAGGAAATGATCGAATGTTTTAATATGATCTTTCAAAATATTTTCAGTTTGCATATTAGGGCGGATGTCACAATAGTAAACGCCGTCAAGAGCGTTTAGTTTTATAGTGTATCCTTTGAAATGACCCGGTAAAAAAGTTGAGTTGACACCATACTTATTTATCTGTCTTCCTTTTTTTCTTTGAACATCATTAAGAAAAACTGCAATATGCGGTATCATCGTCTCTGTTAATTTATTGTAAAGAAATTTGTCGATAAAAATTTTATCAATCCTGTCTTTACTTGATGTTTTAATGGAACCAATGACTTTAATTTCGTTTTCTTTTTTAATGATTAAATCGTGTTGATAACTCATACAAAATTCAGGCTTCCCATTTACCAAGACAGGGACTTGAACAGTTCCTGACGTACAGTTAATACCTATTTCACAAATGATTAAACGAATAAAATGTTCAAATAAATCGCCGTTTAATTTTCTTGCGGTATTGGATTCTCCGGCAGGTAACCCATCTAATGCAGCACCAATAGTTTGTTGGATTGTATATGTTGCATTATTTAATATCACCCTGACTGTATTATCCTGCGGATCAATTGTTTTAATATTACGTAAAATTTGTAAAAATTCTTTTGATACTTTCTCAAATTCTTTTGTATCATACATCAAATTGGCATTGATTGGTCTGGTAATTTGGTAGTTTCCTTCATCCTTATA
>JAISQH010000376.1 GCA_031274385.1 Planctomycetaceae bacterium
ACTTCACGTAACGCTTCCGTTCCTCCGGTCGAAGCTCCGATAGCACAAATCCGTGTCGAAAGAGTTTGCCCCGCCGATTTGGAACCAATTGTTCCCGCCCCAACAACCGGTTCATATTGTTTGTGTTTCCAGTGAGAGACATTGGCAGTCGAAGCGATTTTAATCTTTGTTTTCAACTCATCAATCATCTGATTGAGATTGCCGTCTTTTGGTTTGGCAACAAAATCAACCGCACCGGCAGCCATCGCTTCAAGCGTTGTTTTTTGTCCGCGTTCCGTCAAACTACTGACCATGACAACCGGAATCGGGTATTGCGGCATTAATTTGCGGAGAAACTCGACTCCGTTCATCTTTGGCATCTCCACATCCAACGTCAGTACATCAGGACGCAATCTGACAATCTCATCCCGTGCCTGATACGGATCGGATGCCACACCACAAACGTTAATATTCTGGTCTTTCGCCAAACCTTCCGAAAGAATATGTCGAACCAACGGCGAGTCATCAATAATCAGAACACGTACAATTCGCGGCATCGTCAATACTCCAAAAAACTAAAAAACAGGAAAAAAACAGATTCAACTTCTTCTGTTATTTTATGCCGTTCAAAGAAAATTACAACCCGTTGCCCATTCATTTTTGTTTTTCAAGTTTGCTCGCAAAAACGCAGAGAGATCGGAACATTTTCTTTCACTTCTTCCCTTTCAGTTCCTTTTTTATTTTTCACAGGAAGAAAGAAGGAAGATATTGAATACACGATAAAAATCTTCTTTAACTTCTTTTTTCCTGTAAAAAAAAAAAGAAACTGTTACGCCAACCCTTGCGTCATTACGACAAGTAACCGCCAACGCAACGTTATTCTTTCGCTCGATCTTTAGCAACCGCTTTGCGTGAGAGTTTGATACGATTTTGCTCGTCAACGGAAATGACTTTGACCGGGAAGCGGTCGCCGATTTTAATGTGGTTATGGATATTGTCGATGTATTCTTCGGCAAGTTCGCTAATGTGACAGAGACCGTCACGACCGGGTAAAATCTCAATAAACGCTCCAAAATCTTTAATACTGGTAACTTGACCTTCATAAATTTTACCGATCTCAACCGAACCGGTTATTCTGGTCACTTCGTCGAGAGCCGCTTGGGCACTGGTTTCGTCCGATGAGGCAATCGAAACGGTTCCGTCATTATCGATTTCGATTAAGGCTCCTGTTCTGTCTTGAATCCCGCGAATCGTTTTACCGCCCGGTCCGATTAAAAGACCAATCTTATCGGGATCAATTTTCGTTTTGAACAACCGCGGCGCGTAAGTTGAAATTTCTTTCGCCGGTCGCGGAATCGCACTAAGCATTTTGCGGAGAATCTGGATTCTTGCTTCGCGGGACTGGGCAAGCGTTGCCTGAATAATCTCCAAACTAATTCCGGCAATTTTGAGATCAAGTTGAATTCCTGTAATACCGTTTTGCGTTCCGGCAATTTTGAAATCCATATCGCCAAAGTGATCTTCGTCGCCCATAATATCGGTCAAAAGAACCCAACGTTCGTCTTCTTTGACCAATCCGACGGAAATTCCGGCAACCGGATTTGAAATAGGAACACCAGCCGCCATTAAACCGAGTGTTGCGCCGCAAACGGTTGCCATTGAACTGGAGCCGTTCGATTCCAAAATATCGGAAACCACTCGGATTGTGTAGGGAAAATCTTCCGGGTAGGGAATGACCGGCTTGACACTACGTTCTGCCAAAGCACCGTGACCATATTCACGCCTGCCGGGACCGCGAATCGGTTTACATTCACCGACAGAAAAACTTGGGAAATTATAATCCAGCATGAATTTTTTGGAATATTCATCGAACAAACCATCCACACGCTGTTCATCTCGTGCTGTTCCAAGCGTAATGGTAATCAATGCTTGCGTTTCACCGCGTTGAAACACGGCAGAACCGTGAACACGCGGCAAAACATTGATTTGACATTCAATATCCCGAACATCTTTCATTCCGCGACCATCCGGGCGAGTCCCGGAAAGAATTTGATCCCGAACAACCCGTTCTTCGAGTTCATGCCATGCAATGTCAAAAAGATCGGCATTCCACAGAGTTTTGTTGTCGGTTGGCGGATCAAGATCGGTAACTTCATCAACGATGTCATCGGTTTTAGTCAATGTTTCATCAACATTTTTTGATGGTGTTGTCGGGAAAAATTCTTCTCGTGCTTTGGTTTTCAGAGCGTCGCAGGCGTCGTAACGTTCCAGTTTACCGGCGGTTCGTTTTGCCGTCCAAAAAACGTCGTAATATTTTTCTTTGAGTGCTTCGTACAACTTTTCAAATGGCGGTTCCGTGTAAGCCAACCGGGTCGGCTGAATTTTTTCGACCAATTCAAGTTGCAGATCGACGATTTCACGGATGTAGCGATGCGCTGTTGTCAGTGCTTCGAACATGAGTTCTTCCGGCATTTCCCGTGCAAATCCTTCGATCATGAGAATTTGATCTTGGTTACCGGAAACGATCAGGTCAAGTTCACTTTCTTCGAGTTGTTCGGCGGTTGGAAACGGAATGAATTTATCATTGACATAACCGAGCCGAACTGAGGCTAACGGTCCGTTAAACGGCAATGAAGAAACCGCAACCGCCGCTGCCGAACCATTCATTGCCAGAACATCGGGATCGACGGTTCGGTCACAGGCTAACGTAAAAGATTGAATTTGAACTTCGTTGTAAAATCCTTTGGGAAAAAGGGGACGCA
>JAISQH010000380.1 GCA_031274385.1 Planctomycetaceae bacterium
TTTGTATTCTCCCCTTTATCGAACTAGCCTCCCGTTACGATATCATTTGCCAAAAAGCACGTGAACGAGCGGGAGGAGGCGATATTTGGTCGTTGTTTTTCGGTGATCCCGTGTACACAACAACGATTTCATCCATTCTTTGCCCTTCGGATCCAAATCGAATGGTCAAGTCAGTCCATGCCGACAATGCCAAAACTTCCTACATGTACTCACTCGGAGATGGTTCAGGAAAAATCGACGCTCCCATGCGTGTGTACCTTCAATACCATTCCGCAGCAACAGTGGAACAATATTATGCCCCCGGTTCCAGACGTGGTTTGTTTCATTATGAAGATTGGAAAAGTTTCGCTTCTTGTTTGGATGGCACAAGTAATACGGTTGCGATCAGCGAAGCCGTTACAAATTTAGACGGTTATACTGACTTACGTGTTAAGGGAGGACTTATTGGGGATTGGACAACATTCAGCCCGACTGATTTGTATGTTTTAGGTTCCGTCTGTCTTAACAATGCTTTTTCCGCTTCGGATCGTACACAATTACAATATGGTTCTGATTCATGGCGAACTCATTTTTATCAAGATGGGCGAACCTGGAATGGGTTCCATACGATCCTTCCTCCAAATAGTCCCAGTTGCATGGGTAATGGGGCTCAAGCGGCTTATGCTGCTTCGAGTTATCATTCCGGAGGTGTCAACGCGTCAATGCTTGATGGTGCTGTACGATTTATCTCTGAAACGATTAATAGCGGTAATCCCGCCACACCAATGCCATTTGATGGCAGCCCAAGTCCTTATGGTGTTTGGGGAGCATTGGGAACACCTGCCTGTGGTGAGAACGCTTCACTATAAAGTAAAAGGAAGAATGAATATTCCCCAAATTATATTGGGGATACATTCTTTCTTTTTTTATTTTCTCGAAATCCTTTTACGTTTTTTGTGATTATTATGAAAAATTATTTGAATAAAATTTACTTTGTTTTTACTGTTTTGACAGTGTTGATTTTGGAAGGTTGTTTCCACCAAACTCAACCGGATGGATTGCCCAAACTCTATCCCGTAACTGTTGCGGTAACACAGGATGATAAACCGCTTACCGATGCCAATGTCATGTTGGTTTCGGCAAGTCAGTGGACTTCAGGAGGAATTACCAATTCTAACGGATTTGTTACACTCTACACGCATGGTAAATATCCGGGAGTACCTATTGGAACGTATAAAGTTACAGTGTCCAAAATTCGTACTGAGGGTGATCCGCCACCGCGAGCCCCATACGATGCGGAATCAGCCCGAATTTATGCAGAATATAAAAAATCCGGAAAAAAGTACACTCGTTTTCAGATTGTTCCGAAGGAATATCGGGAATCAGAAACAACTCCTTTGACAATCGAAGTTAAAAACGGTACTAATATGCTGAGTCTCAATATTATTGGTACTGTTACAGAACCGGCTCGTCTAAACTGATGATGTCAATATTGACAAAAGTTTGCCTGCTTTGTCATTTTTTGATATTAAAATTAGATAAGGTAAACAGCCTTTTTCAAAAGACTGCGTCAACGTACTCGCCGACGTTATTTACTAAATGTTTACGGAAAAAGGTTGTCTACCTTGCCTTATCTAATTTAATGTAACGCTAGGAAATTTTCGCGGCTTTGTTGTGAAGGGCAAAAGCCGGATATTGCTACAAATATATTAACGATTGGCATGGAGGTTAGAGTTGTGCGGTGGTCAGTGATTCGTTGACTTGGTGGAGACCGCATTCTGTTTTGAGTTGCCCCGACCAACGTCCGGCTCGTTCGTCTTCGTCCGGCAAGGTTGGACGCGTACAAGGCGCACAACCAATACTTTTATAACCACGATCAAAAAGAACATTGTACGGAATTGATTCTGTAACAATTGTGTTCCAAACGTCTTTATTTGTCCACAAAGCAAGCGGCGCAATCTTGACAAGACCAAAACGGGCATCCCAACCAACAACCGGTGTATTGGCTCGAGTCGGTCCCTGATCACGGCGAAGACCGGAAATCCATGCGTCATAATCAGGTGCAATCGATTCCAGAACACAAATCTTTCGGTCGTAACAACAACGATCCGAATCAATCCGGTATAAAGGTCCGTCATGAATCGCTTCATATTCCGCAACAGAAAGTTTGGCAGAACGCCGCACAATCTCAATTCCGTACTTCAAACGAATACGTTCCAGAAGCTCCAACGTTTCAGGGAACTGATAACCGGTGTCAAGATTGAATACGGGTATTTTCGTTTCAATTCGGGCAAGAATCGAAAGAATAACACAACCACTGCTGCCAAGCGCGGTGCCCATCGTCAACTTCGGTGCATACGTTTTAATCGCCCAACGGAGAATCGTTTCAGGATCACTGCCTTCGAGTTTTTCGTTCCAATATTTAATCAATTCCGCCTGCTCCGGCGTTGCCTGTTTTGACCGAGACGTTGCGCTCATGGTTCGACATTAGACGATAGATATTAAATGTTCAACATTAAACAATAAACAAAACCGAATGAGAAAGAAAAAATGTTTCCAACTCATTGTTACGGTTGAAAATCTATAACCTGTTCAAATACTGTAATCTTCTTCAAAAACAACAGTTTTTTTCGGAACAACAAACACCAAATCAGTAACATTAAAATGATGCAGCATGTATTTTTCGTGCGACATTTCGACGAAAATCTCTTTGTTATTTTGGTCACTCAATTCAATTTTCGCAATAGAACCAGCCAGTTGAACACGGCGAACTGTTGCAGGAAAACCGGCTTCGTCAGGATTATTCGGTAAAAGTTCAATTTCGTGCGGTCGTACAAAAAATTGAGTCTGTTTGCCATCAAGCGGTTGGTCGAACACCGCCTGACCTGAAACAACTCGCCCATGAAACAAATTGACACTGCCCAAAAAATCCATAACAAACGCATTTTTAGGACAATGAAAAACCTCTGCCGGCGATCCGTCCTGTTCGATTTTTCCCTGATTCATAACAATAACACGGTCTGCCAGTTCCAATGCTTCCTCCTGATCATGTGTTACGAAAACGCTGGTCAGCTTGATTTCATCATGCAAACGGCGAAGCCAACGCCTGAGATTTTGACGGACTCTGGCATCAAGTGCCCCAAACGGTTCATCAAGTAACAGGAACTTCGGCTCAATCGCCAACGCACGCGCCAACGCAACACGTTGCCGCTGACCGCCGGAAAGTTGATCAGGGTAACGATTTTCCAAACCATCCAACTGAATCAAATGAATCAATTCCAAAACACGGTTTTTAATTTCCGTTCGTGAAAGACGATCACTCCCGCGTCGAACCCGAAGACCAAAAGCAATGTTGTCAAAAACCTTCAAATGACGGAACAAAGCGTAATGTTGAAACACAAATCCTACTTTTCGTTCCGCAATCCGATTGCCGACAACGCTTTTGTCCTTAAACAAAATATCGGCGTTTTGATTCGGTTCGAACTCTTCAAGACCAGCGATAATCCGTAAAAGTGTTGTCTTGCCGGAACCGGACGGTCCCAATAACGCCACCAATTCGCCGTCAGGAATTTTTAAGTTCACATTGTCCAACGCCGTGAACTTGCCAAACCGCTTCGTAATGTTTTTAACTTCAATACTCATTTTATTAGTTGAGAGTGGATAGTTGAGAGTGGAGAGTTGAT
>JAISQH010000467.1 GCA_031274385.1 Planctomycetaceae bacterium
CATGAGAATAGCCTTCCTGTTCCAGAAGCATTGCGGCGGCGGAAATGGTTGCAATCGGATTGATGATATTTTTGCCGGTGTATTTCGGAGCACTGCCGCCCATCGGTTCGTACATGCTGCAACCGTCCGGCTCAGGATTGATATTGCCGCCCGCAGCAACTCCCATTCCACCCTGCAACATCCCGGCAAGATCCGTAATAATATCACCAAACATGTTCGTCGTTACAATGACATCGTAATATTCCGGGTTTTTAACCATCCACATACAACAAGCATCTACATTATTGTAATCTGTTTTCACATCAGGATATTCCTGCGCCACTTCCTGAAATGTTCGCTGCCAAAGATCGTGTCCAAATGTCAAAACGTTTGTTTTCGCAACAAGAGTGAGCATTTTGCCTTTGGGATTATTTCGTTTTTGCGTGTAGTCGAAAGCCCAACGGATACAACGTTCGGTTCCTTTTCGTGTATAAACTGCGGTTTGAGTTGCAACCTCATCAGGAGTTCCCTTTTTCATACAACCGCCAATTCCGGTGTATAAATCTTCGGTATTTTCCCGAACAACCACAAAATCAATCTCTTCCGGTTTTTTATCCTTCAAAGGCGTTTCAACACCGGGAAACAATTTGACCGGACGAAGATTGATATATTGATCAAATTCAAAACGAAGCCGCAGTAAAAGTGCTTTTTCAAGAATACCCGGTGCCACATCAGGATGCCCGATGGCACCAAGAAGAATAGAACGGTAACCTCGCAACGTAACAATTTCTTCCTCCGTAATTGTTTTTCCGGTCTTGAGATAACGTTCGCCGCCAATATCGAAGTGGTCGAACTGCGTGTCGATTTTTTCAAGTTGACCAACCGCTTTAAGCACTTTAACGGCTTCAGCAACAACTTCAGGTCCTGTTCCGTCACCGCCAATAACGGCAATTTTTAGTTCATTATGTTTGTTAAGTTCGTTAAGTTTGTTGTCCGGTTTAGAAGTCATTGTTCGTTTTAATCTTTGGGTATTCGTAACCCGGTATTGGATTCGTACAAAAAATAATTGCGAATCGCAACCGAAAATCGGTTGCGCGATAACATTTTATTTTGCCGTTTATTTTTCCATTTCGTCAATATAACGGCGGAGCCGTTCTAATTCTCCGGTGACTGAGCGAAGTTTCAACATGTTCCCGACACGCTTGATCAGTTCGAACTTATTGACGGGTTTACTCAAATAGTCATCGCAACCGGCATTGACTGCTCGTTCTATATCGCCCAATTCACTCAACGCCGTCACCATCAGAATCATAATTCCCTTCGTTTTCGGATCGCCTTTAAGTTTTTCGCAAACCTCGAATCCGCTCAGTTTCGGCATCATAATGTCAAGCAAAATCAAGTCAGGTGAAAACGAAACGACTTTTTCAAGGGTTTCGGCTCCGTCTGCCGCTGTTTCGATTTGGTAATCGAAGTCCGACAAAAACGCATCAAGGAGTTCGACATTCGCCAAATTATCGTCTGCAATCAGAATTTTAGATGTCATCATGATAACCGGTTTGACAGCAAATAAGACCTTTTTAAGCCGGAATGGAACCGGATTTTAGCCGAACTGGGCTTTGAAACGAAGATCATGAGCCTTCCCAAGTGCTTCTTCGGCTTGGTTGCGGCGACCGGCTTCAAGACAGTAGGAACTGAGAATCGAAAAACCAAACGAATCGTCCGGCTCCAATTCACAATATTTTTCCATACTCCGTATTGCCGCATCCACTTCGCCCTGCTTTTTATAAATCGCCGCCAACGCATTGTAAGCAAGCGGAAAATCAGGAGATTCTTCCGTCAATTGCTTTAAGGCGTTGATGGCTTCGGAAAGTTTGCCGGAACGCTGAAGTTCGATGCACGCATCGTAAGTTTCCATCGGAGTCATTGTCGCTGCACTTTTGTTGTTGAAAAGGTGAATGAGGAAAAAGAGGAATTGAAACCTCAAAAAAGGAACGAATGGGCAATAGTATAATGTCTTTGAAAAACAAATCAACCGGTCGTTTGCCGCAACCAACCATGATCAACAATATCATTTTAATTTTCATTGGTTGTTCGAATAGTTGGTCCTGTATGTTTCGGTTTTTCGTAGGCGGGTTGTTCGTTTGACGGGTTCAAATCCCATGTTGCCATTGCAGCGAGTTGTGACTGATGGGTCAGATCGTAATTCAACGGAGTTACTGAAATCAATCCCTGAGAAAGAGCAATTATATCTGTTATATTAACCGGTTCTGCATGTTTTGGTTGCCGGGCATCCGGTCGTCCGGTCAACCAGTAATAGAAACGCCCCGACGGAGCTGCCCGCCGTTCGAATGACTCCCAATACTGAGCCACATCCATACCGGCAACTCGTGTTTCGGCGTTGTTTTTCCGAAGAGCCGCCAATGGAATATTGATATTGTAAAGTCTTGATTCCTGATCCTTTTTTTCAAGAATTTTTTCAATCACATCCACTGCCAAATCGGCGGCACGGTGAAACGGTTCGTTTTCGTCGTATTCCAAAGAGACGGCAATACTGGTAATTCCGTAAAAAGCACCTTCCACTGCAGCCGCCACCGTTCCAGAGTAGATAATATTGATTCCGGCGTTTAAGCCGCCGTTGATTCCGCTGACGACCAGATCGGGGCGATTCGGAACGATTTCCGAAATACCTAATTTAACGCAATCCGCCGGGCTTCCGTCCACCGTCCAACCCCAATGTTTCTGATCGACAAACACTTTTTTGACCATCAAAGGCGTCAGAAACGTAATCGAATGAGAAACGCCGCTCTGCTCTTTGGAAGGAGCAACAACATAAACTTCGCCTAATCGCCGCAATGCCCGTTCCATTGCCGCCAAACCGGGAGCATAAATTCCATCATCGTTGGTCAATAAGATTTTCATTGCAAATCGCTGAAGAGCCCAAAGTTAATTAAAACGGGAATTATATGCCATTTCAACAAAGTAGGCAATAGTTGGTATTCCGTCGAACGAATTTACAATCTATTTTGTTTTTAAAGATTGCGCGCAAAGACGCAAAGAAATTCCTACTGTTCATTTGTTGGAGTTTCAATTAGGCAAGGTAGGCGACCGCTCCATAACGTATGAACCTAAGGCGAAAGTCGTTGTTTTTCAAGCATTTACCGAATGGTAGGCAACCTCTCGGAGAGAGGTTACTACCTACAAGGAGCGAGAGAATTACTCCAAGAAATGAGAGGAATCATCAGTTTATTTACCGGCTCTTATGATTCAGCGGGTTGTTGTTCTTGTTCCGATTCTTCTTCATTTTCGTCTTTGATTCCTTCAAACTCCGGTTTCTCGGAGGAAGTAAAACGACATTCGACCAAACTGCGGAACCATGTTTCCTGACGTTTGGCAAAATTCCGCGTGTTCTGTTTAATCAGATCAACCGCCTGCCCATATTTCATTTTGCCCTCGATGTAATCAAACAACTCCTTGTAACCAAGAGCTTGACGGGCGGTTTTGCTAATCGGAACCTTGCGCTCCGCAAGAAGTCTCACCTCATCAAGAAAACCTTCGTAAATCATCCTATCAACCCGCTTGTTGATCCGAGCGTACAATTCTTCACGCGGCGTTTGCAAAACGTACACCTGACATTGCGAAGCAGGAGTCCCAAACTCAAATTGCTTTTGGAAAAAACTAATCGGCTTGCCCGTCTTTTCGTAAACCTCCAACGCCCGAACAATCCGGCGAACATCGTTAGGATGAAGACGTTTCGCAGTCGCCGGATCAACCTTTTTAAGCAGTTTATGGAGTAACTCCGGCGGATTGCCTTCCATTTTTCTCAGAAGTTGGGCGCGAAACTCGTGATCCGTCGGCGGTCCCTCGAAAACTCCGCGAAGCATCCCCTTCAAATACAAAGGCGTACCGCCCACAAAAAGAACCGCTTTGCCACGAAGTTGAATCTCATCAATCTTGTTACTGGCATCGCGAACATATTGAGCCAACGAATATTCTTCGCTCGGATCAACAATGTCAATCATGTGATGCGGAATTCCGCCTCGTTCTTCCGGCAACATTTTGGCGGTGCCGATGTCCATTTCCCGGTAAATCGCCATCGAATCCAGCGAAATAATCTCCGCCCCAAGACGCCGTGCCAATGTAATTCCGGTACGGCTTTTGCCGCTGGCGGTCGGACCGGTCAAATACCAACAGGACAACGTCAGCCTGCGGAACCGCGCCAACTCCAATTCGTCCTCCGATTGTTTTTTCTTATGATAGGAATGTTTCATGGGTCTGTTTTGTTTTTTTGACAGGAAGAAAGAAATAAAAGAAGGTCGCTCTCATGCCGTTTTACGTTTTAAAATCCCCCACTTCTTGCCTTTTTTCTTCCCGTGTAAAAATGGAAAAGGAAGAATGAAGAAAGAATGAAGGAAAGACGCAACCAATATGCCAAATTGTTTCAAATTATTCCAAGCGGATACTTTCCAATTCCACCGTGACACCGGGCGAAGCAACCGGATCAAGACGCAACTCGGTGATTCGTCCTGTCCAATAGGCGTTTTCGGATAAATCGAGCGAATAATCCACAAAATCTGCGGAAGGACAAACCGTCGCCGTAACATCAGCAACTTCACTGAAATCTTGGACGGCTTCCGTCTTCCAAAAGAATTGGAGACGCTCGTTTTTGGTTGCCGTCGTTTTCATACGAAAAACAACGTTGCGGAAATGCGCTGCCGGAGTGTGTTTCTGCAAAACCCGAATCGCCGGATCGTGTGTTGTGGTTTCAAAACGGAGACAATTATTTTCGATGCGAAAATTGTTGATATTCATCATCGGTTCCCAACTCTGATAATTGTTCTCAATCCGGCTTGCCGGGTTGTCGTTCACAAAAGTCCACGAGGTACGGTTTTCAAACATTTTTCGCGGCAAATCATACGGTCCCAAACCAATATCCGACGGAATCAAATCGTCGTGTTCTTCGGGAGCGTCAGAAAAAACACGGCGAACCGCGTCAAGATAACCGAACCCGTATTCCCGATACGGCGCAAGATAATGCCCTTCGCTCCATTCATTCCAGTTGTCAAGAATCATCATCTTGCTGCCAAGTTCATTCTTCGGAATGTTGGTTTCAACAAATTCCTTGCCTTTCCGAAGCAATATTTCAAAATCAGCAGGCGGAAGCTTCCAAATCGACCCCTCATCACGCCAACCGCTCCACGCTTGCGATAACGTCACAACCTGCGGAATCAGATCGCGCATCTCCTGCGTTTTCCGAATCAATTCCAATTGTGTTTCAATAACAATGTTCGGCGGCGGACTGTTCGGAACGTACCAGCAGTAAGCAAACGTATAATCAAGCCCCAAATTTTTGTACCGGCTCAAAACCTTCGGATCGGTTCCGCGATATTCGCCCAAAAGATACAACCCGTCAAATCCGGCTTTTTTACAACCTTCACGCATCATGTCAAACGCGGCTTTCGCCTTGTCGTCACCGCCCAAGTCAAACGAAACAACTTCCGGTCGATAAATAAACAAAACCGGTTTGTTGTCGATTTTAAGATAATTGTCCCGCTTAAAAAATTTTTCAAGCCAATACGGCAACAAATTTTCCATCAGGTCTTTTTCATCAGCAATACCGGAATGTCCTTTCGATTGGTTTTCCCACATGATCGTGAATTTCATCTGATCACCGTATTTCGACTTGAACAACGCATCGTCAAAGACGCTTTTCTCAAATTTCGTTTCAACCGCTTTGCCTTGACTTGTCCGATACCAACAATAAATAAAGAATGAAATGCCGTGTTCTATTGCCCATTTTGTTTCCCAATCTGCTATTTCGGGGTTATCCTGCGAATAGATACCGAGAGCCGGAGTTCGTTCCTGATGCTTGTTCACAACCTGATTCCAAAGACCGGCGCGTTCCGTTTCCCAAAGCGGACAATTATGAGCACCGACAAGAATTTTCGTCGCAACCGGTTTCGGTGCGGGAATGGAATCGAGTTTTTCCATTTGACGCGGCGGCAATACCATTTGGGAAACGGTTACTTTTTGTATCACTTTATCACCGGAAAGAAGTTCCAGCGTGAAATCCTTTTGCCCCGACACGGCACTGACCACTTCCCAAGTGTGTTTCGGAAAACCGTCGTTGGATTTTGTCATTTCCGTTTCCTTAAAACGGGTTCCGTCGTTCGGAATGGTTAAGCGGCAACGATATTCCTTCTGAGCCTCGTTTTCAATCACCGCCGTAAAATGAAACAACCGCTCCGCCCGAATAATCGGGCAGTCCGATTGAAAACTGTTTTCACGAATCGTTGGTTCCTTCGCAGAAACAAGGTTGATAAAAAGGAAAAACAAAATCGTCAAAAAAAGAAACAAATGTTTTCTCATGGTATTTTGGTATTTTGTGAAAATGGAAAAATGACTTTGGGGTTTGTGATTTGGAGTGTAGGGGCGGGTGTTGTAGGGGCGAGGCTTGCCCTCGTCCCTGCTGAACGGGCAAGGGCAAGCCTCGCCCCTGCTGAACGGGCGAGGGCAAGCCGCGCCCCTACAACCGGACTAAAATTGTTCACCACAAAAAATGAAATGATTAGTAAAAATTGTATCACGTTGCATCTCACTAAGTCAAGGTGAAAAGAATTGAAAATGAAAAAAAGATGATAAACATACGTCTTTTACCAAAACCATTCGTAAGTAACTGTCTATTTTATTTTGCGCGCAAAGACGCAAAGAGTCAAACGAACCTCTTTTTCGCATCAAGTAATCAATTTGTGGGATTCAACCACGAAAAACACGAAACATCACGAAAAATACTAGTATGTTGTCAATCGTTTATAATGAAAAATGAGAACAAAAATATTTCGTGTTTTTTCGTGCTTTTCGTGG
>JAISQH010000615.1 GCA_031274385.1 Planctomycetaceae bacterium
AATTTGCGGATTATTCTGATCCTTGTTCTGTTTTCTTGTTTGACATTCCGTGTTTTTGCCGATATTCCGGCAACTCCGCCTCTTGTAACTGAAGAAGGGGTCTATCTGACAAAAACCGAATTTGAAGCGTTCTTACAACAATATCACGGTGAACACGTCCGAAAACCGGCTAAAAGTTTGGCATGGAAAAAAGGTCTTTTTACAATTACACCTTACGGTTATATCAATTTAAGTGCGTCCTACGAAACAGAACGGACAACAACCGGCGATTATGCGGTTTTTGCCAATTCTCCTGATTTGGACGATGATGCCGGTTTTAATGTTGATCCGAAATCAACTCGAATGGGACTCAAAATGGAAAGTCCCGGTATTCCGGGTTGGAGCGGATCGAAGTCGGAAGGCGTGATTGAATTTGACTTTCAGGGAGCCTTTCAGAGCCGGAATCGCGGCAGTTTATTACTTCGCAAGGCGTATGTTGCGGTTTCGGATGGTCAGACGAAGTTTCTTGCCGGTCAGGATTGGGAGGTTATTTCGCCGTTGTACCCGAAAACGCTGAATTATACGGCAGGAGCTTGTGTCGGCAATGTCGGGTACCGCCGGGCGATGTTACGGGTTGACCACCGGTTCGATTTTTGCGATTCAAGTCATCTGACGGCTCAATTTGCGTTGGCAGATCATGTCTTTCGTGACAACACGGCAGTTTCTCCAGCCTCGTCAAGTTGGCCCATTATTCAAGGGCGGTTGGCATATACATTCGGTTGTTTCGGCAAACCAATCACGCTTGGCGTGTCGTCCCATCTTGGTGAGCAACGCTTCACGTTTGCCGGAAATGACCGGAAAAATCTTCGGACATGGTCATTCAATGTTGATTTCGACTTGCCGATCACGGAAAAACTCAGTTTTCAGATGGAATATTTTCTCGGTGAAAATTTAGCGACAATCGAAGGCGGCATTTTGCAAGGTGTGGACGCCCAACGCCGAAACACAATCCGCGCTCAAGGCGGTTGGGCGGCATTCACTTATCAAGCCACAAAAAAATTACAGACGAATTTATGCTACATGATTGATGATCCGTTCAACAACGATGTAATTTCCGGCAATGCGGACAATAATTTGGCGAGAAATTACAGTCATTGTCTTTTTATCAATGCGTTGTACCATTGGAACGAGGCGTTGATGACGGGTTTTGAGGTTGATTTCTGGCGGACGCACTGGCAACGTTACAACGCCGGAACTGTCACTCCGCTCACACCCGGTACGCCAGTCCGTTACGAATTCACTGTCCGTTACACATTCTGAAAAAAAAATTATATAAAAAACTCCGTAGGAGTTCCATTTTGATAACCCCGAGCAAACGAAGTGTAGCACGGAGTAAGTGTTGATAAATTTACCCCGTTAAAACAAAATAGGTAGTTACGTGAAGTTGCATTTGTGTCGGGTGAAGTTGTATTTGTGTGAGGTGAAGTTGTGTTTGTGTCGGGTGAAGTTGTATTTGTGTGAGGTGAAGTTACATTTCCGGCTACTAGACCTTTTCTCTAACCTCCTACAAACGCCCGACGAAACGATGCGTCAACATGTTTCGGGGCAACGCCCCAATCATCAATATCGTTGCGGCGTTGTCGCGAATGGATTTATAGGAATCGGTTACATCGGGCGTTGCCCGACGCTAGGAGATGGAAGCCCCTTCGGGGCGTTAAATCTGGTTGTTACGGAACAAGGAAAGTTAGAGAAAAGGTCTATTCATTCCATTTTGGTTTTTGGTTTTCGGTTTTCTTTTTTACCGTTCCGTTTTGGGAGTTTCAATTAGATAAGGTAGGCGACCTTATTTACTTCATAAAATGAAAAATAAAACCGAAAATTCAAGTGAAAAGAGTATACTCGATCAAAAAATTCTTTCGGTGTTTTTTTGTGTCTTTTCGTGGTAGAATTTTCACTTTAGTGGTTTCCTTAGAAATGAAAAGTTGAAACCAACCATGAACTTCTTAGCGTCTCCGCACGCACCCCTTAAAAAAACATGACTTACCAAAACATTGAAACGTTGTCTTGGATTGGCGATCAACACGGTTGGTTGCGTATGATTGATCAGACGTTATTGCCGACGGAATTGCGTGAAATTGATTGCCGTCAGGTGGAAACGGTTTGGGAAGCAATCAAAAAACTTCGTGTTCGCGGTGCTCCGGCGATTGGAATTGCTGCGGCTTACGGTGTTTGCATCGGTTTGCAAACGCTTCCCGAAAACGCCGATTTCGATTCGTTCAAAACGCGGCTCAACGAAGTTGGTGATTATTTAGCGTCGAGCCGCCCTACAGCGGTCAATCTTTTCTGGGCATTGAACCGGATGAAGGCAAAAGCCGAATCATGTTACGAATTGAAAAACGTTGCAAAAATAATTGATGTTCTTTTTTCCGAAGCCAAAGCGATTCACGAGGAAGACCGCCGGATTTGCCGGTTGATTGGCATGTTTGGTCAGGAATTGTTCAAGGACGGTGACGCCCTTTTGACGCATTGCAACGCCGGCGGTCTTGCCACTGCGGATTATGGTACAGCGTTGGCGGTTTTTTTTGCGGCAACCGAAAAAGGTAAGACAATCCGTGTTTTTGCAGACGAAACACGCCCGCTTCTTCAAGGAGCAAGGCTTACGGCGTGGGAACTCATGCAGCGAGGTATTGACGTCACTCTTATTTGTGATTCGATGGCGGCGATGGTGATGAAGCAGGGTAAAATTAACGGAGTTGTGGTTGGTGCGGACAGAATTGCGGCAAACGGCGACACGGCAAACAAAATCGGAACTTATAGTGTTGCCATTTCAGCGAAAGTACATGGTGTACCGTTTTATGTTGCGGCTCCGGTTTCGACGTTCGATTTAACGCTTGCCGACGGCAACGGCATTCCGATTGAAGAACGTGACCCGGAAGAAATTTGTTACGGGTTCGGAAAACGAACCGCCCCCGAAGGCGTCAATGTTTACAATCCGGCATTCGATGTTACTCCGGCGGAGTTCATTACCGGCATCATCACAGAACACGGCATCATCTCGCCGGTTAACCGTGAAAATATTACAAAAATCGTCCAATCATAAAAGAAACAATTACGAAAGTAACTGTCTATTTTGTTTTTTAATATTTCGCACAAAGGCGCAAAAAACACAAAGGTTTTGATTCTAAACGGATCGATTTTCTTTGTGTCTTTTATGTCTTTATTCGCAACGAAAAATAAATAGACTTGTTCCATTATTG
>JAISQH010000633.1 GCA_031274385.1 Planctomycetaceae bacterium
AGAAAAATTTGAAAAAACAAGGCAGGAATCAACCAAAGCCGAATTTTACAAGACAAAAGAAGAATATGACGCCAAAAATCTGGAACTTGCCCGGCATCGGATTCAGTATCATCCTAATCATGCCGGTTATCATTTTGAATACGGTCTTTTGCTTCAACAACGAAAACAAATCAAAGAAGCCATTGCCGAATTTCAACAGGCAAAAACCGAAGTTACCCGTAAAGGTGAATGTCTTCTTGCTTTGGGACAATGTTTCCAAATGATTAAGCAAACCAAATTGGCAATGACTCATTATCAGGATGCGGTGGCTTCCCTGACGGATGGGGATCATAAGAAAAAAGCACTTTATCTCGCCGCAAAACTGGCTTTTGAATTGGAAGATTATGAAAAATCAGAAGAATACGGACTCCAATTAGCGGCAATCGATTTTTCTTACAAAGATTTGGGGGAACTACTAGACAAAGTTGCCCAAAAACGTCATAATTAACCCTCCTCAAAAATGAGGTTGGTTGTTCAAGGGTTATTTCGTGAGCAGAAACCCAAACCACAAAACCCAAATCACAAACCCCAAACTACAAATTATTTTCAT
Source organism: Planctomycetaceae bacterium (assembly GCA_031274385.1). Taxonomy (GTDB): domain Bacteria; phylum Planctomycetota; class Planctomycetia; order Pirellulales; family Thermoguttaceae; genus WRKP01. The sequence continues at coordinate 590 of JAISQH010000633.1, forward strand.
GCCGAACATTAAAAGTGCTAAAAAAAGACTTCGTCAAAACATCGCAACCCGTGATCGAAACCGAATTTGCCGGTCTTTTGTTCGCAACCGTTGCAAGAATGTTGTCAAAGCCGTCCGCGAAGGCAATATCGAGGAAGCAGATCGGCTTTTCCGTGAAGCCACCAAATCGCTCGATCAGGCTGGAGCCAAAAAAATTATCCATAAAAACGCCGCCGCACGGAAAAAATCACGGCTTTCGGCGTTAATTCGTAAATTGAAAGAACAAACTCAAACAGTTTCTTGAACGCTTTTGAGTTTTTTTCATTTCAACATTGCCCTTTTGTTATTTGCTTCGAGATTTGCCATGTCTTTGAAAATTTCTGCCAAGACGGAATATGCCTGTATTGCCATTATGGAATTGGCGATTCACAAAAATTCGCTGGAACCGGTTCGGATCCGTAATATTGCGGAGCGTCATTCTGTTCCGCCGCGTTTTCTGGTGCAGATTCTGCTTCAACTCAAAAGTGCGGACATTGTTGAGAGTACGCGCGGTGCCACCGGCGGTTACCGTCTCAAGAAAAAACCCGAAGAAGTCACACTCGGACAAATCATGAATATCATTGATGCTCCGATCAGCAATGGCAAACGAACCGCAAATCAAACCGGCGGTGAATCGGGTGCTTCGGTTGTTCTCAACAATATCTGGAATGCCGCCGAAAAACAGTGGCAGGATTTCTTAAACAATATTACCTTCGCCGACCTGATTAAAGGGGCAACCGTTAATAGAACCGATCAATAAATAATTCACCGTTCCATGAACAATCCAGCCCGGATCGGCCCTTATCGTTGCGGAAGGGGAGAAAAGTTGCTTTTGATAGCCGGACCTTGCGCACTTCAAAAGGAATTTAACGGGATTATTGCGGAAACATTGACTCGGCTTCATGATCGGTTGCCGATCAATGTTATTTTCAAAGGTTCGTTTGACAAAGCCAACCGGACAAGTATTGATTCTTATCGTGGAGTGGGCATGGAGACCGGTCTTGATATGCTTGATCAAATCAAGCGGCAGACCGGTTTGCCGGTTACGACGGACATTCACGAATCGTATCAGGCAACACCGGTTGCCCGGATTTGCGAAGTTCTTCAGATTCCTGCTTTTTTGGCACGGCAAACGGATTTACTTATTGCGGCGGCGAAAACCGGGCGGGCGGTTCATGTCAAGAAAGGTCAATTTCTTGCTCCGTCGGACATGCGGAATGTTGTTGAAAAATTGGAAGCGGCTGGTTGTTGTGATATTTTGCTTTGCGAGCGCGGCACGTTTTTTGGTTATGGTCGATTGGTGAATGACATGCAATCACTTGTGTTGATGCGGGAATTGGGGGTTCCGGTTTGTTTTGACGCGACACACAGTGTTCAGGAGCCGGGCGGGCTAGGTCAGTCAACCGGCGGTAACCGCAAAATGATCGAACCCTTGGCAAGAGCAGCAATCGCAGTGGGAATTGACGCCCTGTTTCTCGAAACCCACCCCGAACCCGACAAATCGCCCAGCGACGCACCAAACCTCCTGCCACTCAATCGACTCGAACCCTTTCTCGAACAAATATTGAAAATCCGGGAAGTTTCCGAAGTTTAGTACGACAGCGCAACACCCTTGTTATACCAAACGCATTCGCATGACGTTAGCGATGGGGGCTTGCCCCCGAAATGATTGATTCTTTTTGTACGCTTGCGTCCGCAATCAATATTAATAAGGGAAATCTATTGTCGATTCCTATTTCGGGGGCAAGCCCCCGTCGCTAACGTGTTCAGGGCAGATAAAATCGAATGATTCTTTTAACTTATTTCAATCTTTTCGGAATTTCTTGTGTATGGGACTTGTCATTTTGCCCAATTGCGTCTAAGATATTGACCTATCTCTGAATTGAGAGTTGAGATTGCTGTTTTGTGCCAACCGTATCATCTGATTTTTATCCAACCATTTCAAGTAACGCCCATTCCAAACAACTCCCCTCGTAAATCATGATTGATTATCTGACATTCTT
>JAISQH010000638.1 GCA_031274385.1 Planctomycetaceae bacterium
TTGTTACGCAGTCACATGACCGCTCAAAAAACATAGTATAACACTCCAAATCACTTTTTGCAAAAGATTAGTTATTTAGAATTATTTTGAACCGTTCCAAGCAAGCGTTTCATTTCCGCAACCGCTTCCTTGAGACCGGACATCAATGCACGGGAAATAATACTGTGACCAATATTCAACTCCTGCATCTTGGGAATTTCGGCAATTGGTAAAACATTGTGGTATGTTAAACCGTGACCGGCGTGAAGACGGAGTCCGGCGGAAACAATCATCTCCCCAACAGCAAGAATCCGCGCTCGTTCGGCATTGCGTGCCTGATCGTTTTCGGCTAAAGCGTAACGCCCCGTGTGAATCTCAATCGCATCACAACCGGTCGCAATACCAGACTCAATCTGCTGCGGATCAGGATCAAGGAATAAACTAACAACAACACCACAATCCTGAAGACAACGAACCATTTTTTGTACCGTACTTTTTTGACCGGCAACATCAAGACCGCCTTCTGTTGTGATTTCTTCACGCCGTTCAGGAACAAGAGTTGCCTGATCAGGAACCGTTTTGCAGGCAATTTTCACAATCTCCTCAACACAAGCCATTTCAAGATTCAATTTACAACGAACCGTCTCCCGAAGAAGTGCAACATCACGGTCATTAATATGGCGGCGGTCTTCACGGAGATGCACGGTAATTCCGTCCGCCCCGCCAAGCTCCGCCATCACCGCCGCCCAAACCGGATCAGGCTCCACTGTTCGGCGAGCCTGCCGAACCGTCGCAATATGATCAATGTTAACTCCAAGCTCTATCATTGTTGTGGTTTGTGATTTGGGATTTGTGGTTTGGGGTTTGTGGTTTGCGGGAAGTCAACCGCTTGCGTCATTTTAACTATTCACTATTTAGTTAATAACTATTAACTAATTCACTGTCTTGACAATGTTGTTTGTTTTCGTCATAATCCATAATCGTTTTATGGACATTTTATGAACATTTCATGGACAATGCGGCATTATGTCATTTTTTTATTAATTGTCAACGGCTTGGTTAATGGCTTCGTCAATTGATTTGGTCAATTGATTTGGTTAATTGATTTGGTTAATTGATTTTGGTTAATTGATTTGGTCAGTAAAATTCAATGAGTAAGCGAAATAGACGACAGTTGCAATACTTACTTGGAGGCGGAACAATTTTGTTGTTGTTCTTGCTTCTTATTCCTTCGATTCCGGTTCATCAGGCAGGCGCCCAACCTGCGTCAGGTGATTCCTACAAAGAGTTAGATGATAAAATCAAAACGTTTTTCGATACACTCCTAAGCGGAAACACAACAAACGCTTTTGAAAATTTACTCCTTCAAAGTCCGCTTGGCTCCTCCTCCGCTCCGGTAGCGGAAGTGCGAACCAAATTGGATGAAACAAAAAAACAAGTCGGCGATTTCCACGCTTACGAATTTTACCAAGCCAAACCAGTGGGCAAAGATATTGTTTTGATTCGATACATTTTGAAATGCGAATACTATCCGGTTATCTGGACTTTTACTTTTTACCGCAAACCGTCTCTGCAAGGTTCAACAGGCGCCCCATGGCAACTCGTTGAAATGCGTTTCGATTCCAACCTCGATATTTAAATAACGCTTATCCGTTATTGATCACGATTCATGCGTTTTTTGGCAATCGACTGGAGCGACACCGAATGTCGTTATTTACTTGCTTCCTTGCAGCGCGGCGGGGGGATAACGGTTCAAAAATCGGGAGTTGCTGTTCTCGAAACCGCTTCGGTGAAAAAAAGCGATACGGAAAAAATATCGAAATCAAATGATCTTTCGGGTCTGATTTCAGGACTCCGCAACATTCTCAAAGAAGAACGAATCGGTTCTTGTCCATTGTTGTTATGCCTTGACCGCAGCAAAATCGAATTACTTTATCAAACGCTTCCGCCATGTCGGGAAGCGGAGATTCCGGTTTTATTGAAGAATCAGGTTTTGCGGGAGTTATCCGGTTTTTCCGATCATGATCCGCTTGATTATTTGGTTCTTGGCAACGAGACGGAAGAAAGCCGCCGGATTTTAGCGGCAACCATTCCGCTTTCGTATCGGCAATTACTGGTTCGTTCGTTTCGATCCGCCGGTTGTTCGCCGCAACGGATCGGGCTTAAATCTCTTGTTGCCGCCGGATTGATGTTTCATTCCGGGATGGCTCCCGAAGAGTTCGAACCGGCTTTGGTTGTTCATGTTGTTGAGAACGAAGTCGATCTTATTCTTGTGGAAGGAAAACAGGTTCTTTCGGTTCGTTCGTTTCGATTGCCGGATCAATTACGGTTCGTAGAGATTGTGGACAGAATTGCTTCGGAGGTGGAACGGACGGTTTTGGTTGGCGACGACAGTATGGCGGGACGTCCCATCAAAAAAGTCTTTGTATTTGGCAACGAAGATGATTGGAGACCGTTGGTTGAAACGTTAACCGAACACGAGTTGGACGTTTCCGTGATCAATCCGTTTCTGATTCCCGGAGTTCGTGCGGCTGCCATTCCCGATCAACCGGAATATTTTGCTCCGCTTTTGGGGCTTCTTTTTGAACAGCAAACAGCATCAAAAAACAGTATTGATTTTTTACATCCGAAGGAAGCTCCCAAACCGCCTAATTATTTTCGGTCAATATTTCTGGCGTTGGTTTTGCTTGGTATTTGCGGTTTCGGAGTTTATTATTGGAATCGGGAAGTTGTTCGCGGCATGGAAGAGGAATTGATTCGGGTGAAAGAGGAACATCAAAAGGTTGCCGCTCAACTTCAGCAGACTCAACCCGGTTTCAATGTTCTTCGGCAAGCAGGAAACTGGGAATCTCAAAATGTTTTGTGGTTGGACGAATTGCAGTCTCTTTCAATTGTTTTGCCGGGAGAACAGGATTTAGTTGTTTCGCAAATGTCTTTTTCGATTTTGGAAAACAACGCCCGATTTTCAGGAATTATTCAAATGAGCGGCATGGTACGTGATCCTTCTGTTCTGATGAAACTCCAAACGGACTTGCAACGTCAAGGCGTGTACATGATGCAGTACCCGGCACCAAGTACCAATCCGGCGGGCGGCGGTTATCCTTGGCTGTTCCGAATTTCAATCTATCGGCTGCGCCGCTGATTCCCGAACTCCCCACGCTCTGCTTTCGTTTGCACGCAAAGACGCAGAGAAAAATGAAATCATCAGCAAAATCTTTTTGACTCCAACGGAGTCAGATAGTAGAGTATAGTTATCCTCTTGTCAGAAAAGCAGGATGATGGTATTCTTAGCAGGATGGTTTTAAGTTCTTAATAGTAAAAACATTAGAAGCGGGATTTCTTTTCAATTTTGTTGATATGGACGAAGTCGGTATTATACATCAACTTTTATTTGACTTGTTGATTATTCTGAGTGCCGGATTTATTGCCGGAACCGTTTGCCGGCGTTTGCATTTACCGATGGTGGTCGGTTATCTGCTTATCGGCGCAGTGATTGGCAGCGGAATGCTCGGTCTTCTCACAACAAAATCCACCGAAGTCAAAGAACAACCCAATATTCCCAATATTAATGTCAACACCGCACCCGAATCAACCAATGATTTGAGACTTCAAAAAGACCCGCGATTGGAAGAAACCGAACAAGAATTAGAACACCTTGCAAGCGAAATCCAAGCAGAGGAAGTTGAACACAAAGTTCTCGACCAATTCGCCCATCTCGGAGCCAATTTGTTGCTGTTTGCCATTGGTCTTCATTTTTCACCGTCCGAATTGGCAAAACTTTGGCGTTTTTTTCTTGTGGGCGGTTCGATCCAGATGCTCGGCATCATTATTCCGCTCACGCTGTTTGTTCCGATGATCGGCGGCGATTGGAAAATCGGTCTTGTTCTTGGTGCCGCCGTTTCACTGAGTTCAACAGTTCTCGTGTTCAAATCGCTCGAAGATATGGGGCAAGTCGGTTCGCTTCACGGAGTCCGCGCTGTTGCCATTTTGCTTTTCCAAGATGTTGCGGTTGTTCCGCTTTTGGTACTGGTCGGTCTGATGGCGGCTCTCGCCTCCGGCTCCAACGAAGGAGGCGGTACGCTCGCCCAACTCGTTTCGCTCGGACTTGGTTCGACCGCTTTTATTATTTTTGTTGTATTTGTCCGGTTTGTGTTCTGTAAATACGGTGTGCCTTTTTTGCTTGGATTACAAAGCGTTGAAATTATTGTTCTTTTTACAATGTTCCTTTTGCTTGCTGTTTCCGGTGCGGCAGTCAGTCTCCAATTGCCGGGAACAATGGGAACCTTGGCGGCGGGCGTTATTTTGAGCGAAACGCGGCTTACCAATCAGATTACGGCGGTAACCGTCGCCATGCGCGAAACGTTTTCGGCAATCTTTTTCGTTTCACTTGGTGCGCTGTTTGATCCTTCCATTCTGTTCACAACACCGATTTTGACACTCGGAGCCTTACTTGGTTGTCTGGCAGTCAAAACGTTGGCAGCAGGAATTGCTTTTCGGGTTTTGGGACTTCCCTGGATCGCGGCTCTCGGAATGGGACTCGGTCTCTCACAATTAGGCGAACTCTCATTCGTCTTGCTTTCGCAAGGTGTGGCGTCGGGATTGTTTGATTACGAGACCTATCAACGGATTCTTTTCGTTGCGCTGACATCCATCATTTTAACGCCGTTGTTTCTGAAAATTGCGTTACGCTTCACACCGGAACATCACGCGGTTCATGGCGGTGAGGAAGAACATGTCGTCATGTTTCCCGAAGACGCGTCGAAAAAAGCCATTGTTGTCGGGCTTGGTCCGATCGGAGGACGTATCGTTACGTTTTTGGAAACAACCGGTTTTGAAGTCGGTTTGATTGATATGAATCCGGTCAATTTACATCCGTATGCCCAACACGGTTTTCGCACGATTTCCGGTAACGCCGCCGATGATTATGTGTTACGGCTTGCGGAAGTTCGGCTTGTTACGCTGGTTGCCATCGCGGTGCCGGACGATCTTTTCGCCGAAGAAATTGTCGAAGCAGTGCGTAAAATGAACGACCATTGCATTATTTTGGCTCGTTGCCGTTACACCGGCAATATCGCCAAACTCGAACAACTCGGTGCCAATCTGGTACTTTGCGGCGAAGCCGAACTCGCCAACGCCGCCGTCCGAACCCTAAGAAAACTGTTGCGATAAAACAGTAAAATAAAAATAACTGATTGTTTCTATCATAGCGTTAGCGACGGGGGCTTGCCCCCGAAATAGGAATCGACGCGGGCTTTCCCCTTAAATTGATTGCGGACGAAATTGATTGATAACGGACGCAAGCGTACGAAATGAATCAATCATTTCGGGGGCAAGCCCTTGTTCTACCACACCATTTTTTTGAGACACGAACCAGACGAACAATACAAGGGAACGAAAGAGCCATCATCAATTTTATTTTAGTCGCGCTAGCGACGACATGATGCATAACCTAATGCCGCTGTAATCTTTTGTAATAAGGGTTTACGTTTTTTTTTGTTTTATTTTTTGGTTGCCGTGTTATTTATTTTTGATCACTGACAACACCTCCTGAATTTTTTTGTGATGGG
>JAISQH010000654.1 GCA_031274385.1 Planctomycetaceae bacterium
CCGTGTCGGAAAACGGACAAGACTGTTTATTGATTACGATTTCGATCTCGGCAAACGCGCTACCGCCCATACCGGTCAAACCGGTGTTGCAATAAATTATTAGTGGGAAGTGGGGAGTGACGCAAGCGGGTTACTATCCCAAAGTATTTTCACATTTTATCTGACTCCTTTGGGCTATTTCCGTAACAATTCCGGTTGGCAATAATAAAATGCTTCACTATCTCGGTCATGTCAATGACGGACATACACTTGGTGAAATACCTTAATTTCCTACTTTATTAATAAATGAAAACAAATTTGTTGCCTCTATTATTGTGCTTGATTGCCATTTTTTCCGGCTGTAACAGTCATGGTTTTGTACCGACCGGCGGCAAGGTCACGTTTGAAGACGGTTCACCGCTTACAAAAGGGAAGATTGCCTTTTCAACGGCAACTTTCATGGCGGAAGGAACAATCCAACCAGACGGAACTTTTACATTGACTTCATTGAAACCGGGCGATGGTTTGCCGCCGGGAAATTACCAAGTAACCATCAGTGCTTCGGAAACCGATGCCAATGAAAAAACAATCTATCTTATTGACCATCAATTTGAAGACCCGTCAACAACGCCGCTGACCGCTGAAGTAACAACGGAAGGAAAAAATTTGTTCGACTTCAAGGTGAGTCAACCGAAACGATAGAAGTTACAGGAAGTTCCGCAGTGCGGGGCTTCCTGTTTTTATGACAAAAATGTGAAGCATTCTCTGACAATAAACCTAATCCAGTATAACGAGTCCGTTTCCTTCGGCTTTACCGATGCGGTTGCCGTTGTGTAGGATTTGGAATTTCCGGTCAGCCGGGACATCGTAGGCTTCAATTCCCTGAGTTGTCCGACGTAACGGGTAAGGCGAAACATAGCGTTCGGTTTTCTCTTTGTTCGTCAACACAAAAAGCGAATCGGTTTTGTTTTCAATCGCCCACCGCAACGAAACCAACGCACACGGATTGACTTTCCACGAACGGCGTTCCTGCGTCATGACATTAAAAAGATCAGGTACACAACCGGTTTCGGAACCGTCCGCATACTGAATTTTTTCCACCGCGTGAAGAATCCCAATCGCCGGGCGTTTCCAATCCATTTCCGAATCGTACCGGGAAAGCAGATTCAACGCGTACGCAAAAACAATTCCAACCCGCGTTTGTGAAACACCAAACCAGTGCGGCAAACGCCGTTCCGTACCGCCAAGTTTAGAAACCGTAACATAAAGCATGTTCTCACGGTCTGACCACTGATAAACAAACGGTAATCCCATCAACGCAAAACGTTTTGCCCGTTCCAGATATTCGGGTTCGCCGGAAAATTCAAACGCCCAAGTATAGAGCCAGACAAGAGTTGCCGCTGTCAAAAGGTCTGGCGTGTGCAACGGCGTGTCACGATAAAATCCGCCGCGCGGTACATCACAGCGTTTCAAATAATCCAACGATTGCCGGATTTTTTCAAAAAGTTCCCGGTTGCCGGTCAATCGCACCAACTCCATGATTTCCAATGTCCGAATCGCAGTGTATCCGAAGGAAGTCATCGACGCTTCGACTTCCGTGAACCGCGTTCGGTGAAGAAAAGAACCGTCAGGATTGCGTAACACTAAAATAGATTGAACCGCGTCTTCACGTGTTTTTTTCCATTCCTCAATCCGACCGGTAAGAAAATAAATGGCGTCATTGGCAATATCCGCACCGCCGGAAACAATCTCCGTCGGTTTCAATAATCGGTAATCATGCCCCGCTTCCTCTAATCGAACAAGAGTTGAAAGCATGTCGGCAAACGATTTTCGTTGCCATTCCGGTTCCGCAGCATAACCCCATTGCAAACCGTCTTCCATCTGAAGCACACCGCGAAGTGCCTGAAGATGGAGCAACCGTTGCTCTTCGGAAGATCGGGGAGCCGCCAGCGGTTCCGGCAAACCGCGTTCCTTGAAATAACGACGCAACGCTTGAATCACCGCCAAATCGCCGGTCGGTTCCCAAAAATCAAGTGTAACATCAATAGACGAACCCATCAACGAAATCCGGTGATCGTCAGTTCGGTCAAAATGGTTTGGTGAAGCCAATCGCGGTTGGAGTTTCATGTTGTTCCAACGAAGCATGACCGAACCTTGATCCGTTCCCAAAAGAGCCATCGGCATTGTGATCCAAAGCGGGTTCGGTTCGGAACGGTCATTGTACGGCTCCTCAATGTCAATCGCCGAAGAACTCACATCGCCCGCTCCCAAAAATTCAACTCCGGGCAACAAACCGCTTTGTAATGTTCCGAAAATTCGTACAACAGGACTTTCAAGCGGTACGGAATTCGATACGGAATTCTGTACGGAATTCGGTACGGTTTTATCTTCGATCAGAAAACGAAGCGATTCGTTTTCGACACGAATTTCCAATTCCGTATCGGGAGACTTAAAACGTAACGGCATTTCGGTTGACTCCAACGCCAACACTGGAATAACGCCTTGACGGTGAACAATCGGCGCAATAATCGCAACAATTTTGTCGCCAAACCAAATCCGCGCCATTCGGGCATCAGGAGCAATTTCAATTGTTTTTTCGTTGCCAAATTTTTTGGAAATCCAATCCGTTTTGCCTTCGGGTTTGTACAAAAAGACAGAATAATCAATTTCAGGAAATTCTTTTGGACAGAGTTTTAAGTTGGCAACGGACAGATTGCCTTCCGTCTTGATCGGAACGCCCAGATCAATTGATTGTGATTCCTGAAGTTTGAGTTCTTCCGGCTGATTGCCGACTTGAAAAGCCAGAGGAATAGAGGCGTTGTTTTGAATTGTGTAACGAAGCATCTCCCGCTTGTTGCCGTTTTCGTCCGAATAATGATACGGAACAATCCGTATCGCTTTAAGCGGATGAACACTTCGCCGATACACCGTGAATGATTTAATCTCCCATGTTCCGTCAAAGGCACTAAATTGAAACGCAAAACTCATCAAGCGGTCAGAGATTGGAAAAGCAAATTCGTAGGAATGCCAAAGTCCGTCGGGGTCGAGCGATAAGGTGATCATTTTGTCATTGCTTCGGCGTGGTGAACCTTGTGTTGTCCACGAAGCGGTCATGGTGGAAACGGTCGAAGTTCGGAGTTCCACAACAACCCGCATCTGACCGCCGGACACATCAATAAGCCGTGAAAAAAACGGCGAACCGCCAACCGCCTGAATACAAAGAGCCTTATTCTGAAGAATCGCCCGACAAAAGCGTTCCGCCTGCCAACCGTGAACATCCGTTTCGAATGTCAACCCAATCAATTTTTGTTCCGTTTCGATAGCAAATAATGTTGCACCGAATACAAAAATAACAAAAAACAATAAACAAACAACATTTATTTTCATAATTGAATGTCTCAATTTTCTGACTTTTTCAGTTCCGTTCAACGCATTACTCACCATTTCGTAATTGTCTATTTTGCGCACAAAGACGCAAAGAATCAACCGGACATTAACTTCATGTCCGGTTATACTCATTCCACTTTAGTTTTCGTTTTTTTTTTTTTCGTTCCGTTTTTGGAGTTTCCAACAGGCAAGGTAGGCAACCTCTCGGAGAACGGTCGCCTACCTTATTGTTCCATAAAGGGAAAAATAAAACCGAAAATTCAAGTGAAAAGAGTATATCATTTGAAATTTTTGAAATCATAGTCCCGGAATTTCAAGATGTTCATCTTCGGCGACTTTTCGCAGTTTGGCAAGGGCTCTTGCTTCAATTTGACGTACACGTTCTTTTGTTACGCCCATTTCAGCTCCAACCTCGTTGAGCGTCAACGGCGCCTGAATACTGCCAATTCCAAAACGACTGATAAGAATCTTTTGCTCCCGCTCATCCAACTCGTTGAGTAAATAACCAATCTGTTGACGCCGTTCAAATTGATCTTTTTCCTCTTGCTGCAAGTTACCACGCATGTCAATCGTCGCACTCAATAACTCTTCCTCATTCAAATGGAACCGATCCCGATGCTTTTTCTCATCTGGAATTGTTCTGGCAAAATTTCGAGTTACCGCCCAAGTCGCGTAAGTACTAAACCGATTGCCACGACCATAGTCAAACTTTTCAACCGCACGAAGAAGCGAAAAATTACCGTCACTAATCAAATCAAAAAAAGTTGAATAAGGACCAATATGACGCTTCGCAATCGAAACAACAAGACGAAGATTCGCAGAAACAATCTCATTCTTCGTCGCAACCGCCTGCTCATACAACTTTTCAATTTGCGCCATCAAATGAATTTTAGGATGAGAAG
>JAISQH010000022.1 GCA_031274385.1 Planctomycetaceae bacterium
ACTAAAAACCCTGATGACAATGCAATTTCAATCGTTTGAAAATGTCCAATCTCTACCCGTTTGAAGTATATACCACACAAGTCGCGTTAGCGACGGGGGCTTGCCCCCGCAATGATTGATTCATTTCTTACGCTTGCGTCCGCCATCAATTTAAGAAGAAATCTCTCGGCGGGGGCAAGCCCCCGTCGCTAACGTCGTGCGAATACGTTATTTATTTTTAATTCTTCGTGTTTTCGTGGCAAAATGGAAAATATCGAACGATTACTTCTTTTTTCCGGGAAGCGTGAAATCAAGGAGCGTCATTTGGCGTTCTACTGTCAAGACAATCGGTTCGCCCGGTAACGTTTGATGAATTTGAGATTCAACAGCCGACAAGGACGGTGTTAAATGATTGTTGACCATCACAATCAAATCGTCCGGTAACAAACCAAGCCGCGCCGCCTCACTGCCAAACCGAACCGAATCAACAAACGGCGGTGTACGCCGGGCAACCGACGGAACCATAAGAAGTCCCCAATCCTGAAATAATCGAATCGTGTCCTCAGGAATTAATTCTTGTTCCGGTTTAATCGCTTCCGGCATCACAAGCTGCGGATGAAGAACACCGGATTCTTTGGCTTGAACCAACATTTTACGTACCTTATCCTGAAATGCCGAAACAGGAATGGCATAATTAAGCCAACTGTTATTCTCACTGTTACGTAATTCCTTGCCAAGAATACCAAGTAATTCGCCCGTCTCCGCCGAAATCAACGCTCCACCGCAAGCTCCCGGATTGTTCGTTGTAATATCGACAACAAAAATTGCCCCTTGATACGGCGTTTCAAAAACGCCCCGTCTTGCCCGAAGCGTTGTTCTGGCTGCAATGCAACCGCGCTGAACGCTTGCCGGTTCATTGCCCTCCGCAATATTGAACGGATTTGAAACCGCAAAAATCGAATCGCCAATCTGCGGATCAGAGTTCGGAGTTCGGAGTGATTGTAACGAAAAATAAGGTAAATCGGTTGCGGGAATTTTGAGTAACGCCAACTCCATAACAGGATCGGCAGCAACCAGCCGGGCTTCAAATTTTCGTCCGGAATCCAACACCACACGAATCGGGTCTGCCTGTAACGCCGACGTAATCGCCGTCAAAATATCACCGTCCGGCGAAATAATAATGCCCGTTTGATAACCGTGCATTCCAGGCGCGTTTCCCGCCCCATAAATTTTAACAACCTTCGGTAATGTTTCAGTAATAACAGGAGAGGCGGTTCGTGTTTCGGTATTTTTCAATGTTTTTGTTTCGTCTTTATCGGGCGAAAAAATGTCCATCGGCAACTTCGGCGTCCAATCGTTGATTTCAAATGTACCGAAAAGAATCCGACCATACCGGACTTCCCATTCCGGTTTGTTATCGGTTGTCCGGCGGAATAAAATTTCGCACGGAAAATCAAGGCTGCTGCCGGACATTTCAATCAACACAACAGAACCGGTTTCCGGGTCGAAATAAAAACGAACGTTATTGCCGCGCCACGCCACACCACAAATATCGTACAATTTATCGAGATTCCCGCCAAGCGGTGCCGTGCCGAGGTATTCGATTGCGGCATCCTGAATCGTTTCTTTCACCGCCAGTTGCCGTAACAAATAGAACGCTGTGAACAAGCCGCCGCTGCCGCGCGGAGATTGATAATGCGTAATCGGATCAACAATGAAAACCTCCGTTTGGAGCATCAAATCAGCGTTCCAAAAACCGGTTTCAATCGGCAATTCGTACCGAACACCCTTGTTGTCAATTTGAAACGAAAAAAGTTCCGTTCGGTTTTTTAATTGACCGGAAAATTTCCACACCGCCTCTTCCGAAACATCAAAATTTTTGCGCCAATTATTAAGAACACGGTTTTGCTCTTGCCGGTTAAAGTAATAATTGGCATAGCCTCGCTGTTTTTCATAAAACGGCTTAATCGTTTCGGGAATGAAAAATTCTTTTTGCAACACTTTTATCCTTTTACCGTCGGGACCGGGAATTTCGATTTCCTTAAAACCATCCGGGATTTTTTCTGTACCTTCACGGTTGCGGTTCGAACGCAGTTTTTTGAAGTCCGGCGGGACAATCGGCGGCTCAATCATTTTTTCAGTCATCTCGACAAGCTCCGCCTCGCTGTGCAAACTGCCAAGCCGAACCGCCAATTCAAAACGTTCGCCGTCTTTGCCCCGAACTGTTACAGGAAGCCGCCAGTTCTTCGGAAAAAGACCAATCAGATTTTTGAACGTATTGGCAGTATCAACCGTCCGACCCGCAAAACGCAGTAATTCGTCATTGTAACGTAATCCGCTTCGATACGCATCGGATGTTACAAGAACGTCGTCGAACAAAACCCGACCATCCTGATCCGTTGAAACAATCGCGTTCATCGTGGCGTGATCGACAATCCGACCGCTTTTCAAATCGCCGAGAAAATATCGTACCTGATTGCTTGATAGAGCGTAACCAATACCGACATTGACCCGCCCCCGCTTTTCAAAAGAACAACGACCAATAATTCCGATGACTTCGCCGCGTTCATTGAAAAGCGGTCCGCCGCTGTTTCCCGGATTGACGGCGGCGTCGGTTTGTAAACAATCAGTGTATTCCAAAAATGTCCCGGACGGAAATTGATAACGATGAACACCGGAAATGATTCCTTTTGAAACACAAGGTTTGTAATCAAGTGCCAGCAGAAACGGATTGCCCATTACAATCGCCGTATCACCAACCGTAACAAAATCGCTGTTACTGAGATTGGCGAACGGAAAATCTTGGCGTCCGAGTAACTTGATAAGAGCAAGATCGCCAACAGGATCAAGACCAACAACAACCGCATCGTAAAGTTGACCATCCGCCATTCCGCACTTCATCGCAGGACCGCAAGGCTGAACAACATGGAAATTCGTCAAAGTATAACCGTCCGGCGAAATCACAACTCCGCTCCCGCCGCCAGCCGGATCATCAGGATTTGCCGGAAAAATCGCAACCGTTGTTTGCATTGCCCGATCAATTACCTTCTCCACCTCTTCGGCAAAAACCTGATTCAGTACAAATATCAGGAACAGAATCGTCAAATAAAATCGTTTCATTATCGTGCCTTCCGAATTTCAAATTGGAATGAAATGAACAGAACTGTTTTACCTTACTCTATTAATCTATCAAAAAAATTTTCTCTGCCAAGTCCGAAACAAACGCCAACGCTAATTAAAACGCTCAAATACTGTATATCTTAATTATCTAGGTTTATTTTATGCATTTTTGGTTTATTTTATTCATTATGCTATTGATTTATTTTAGATATTTTCCTATTATTCCAATCTTAGTAGTGCCGTAACTACAGTAACTTGTTTTTACAATTACCCACCAACTCAAATCAGAGAACAAAATTTTTATATGATCTACGGTTATATTCGTGTCAGCACTGACAAACAGACATTGGGTAAATTGCTTAAGAAAATGAAACGAGGTGATATTCTGATTTGTTCGGAGTTGTCGCGATTAGGTAGGAATCTCTTGATGATTATGGGCATTTTGAATGAATGTATGAATCGAGACATCCAAGTATGGACAATTAAAGACAACTACCGACTTGGCAGTGACATCAACTCCAAAGTTCTCGCTTTCGCTTTTGGACTTTCCGCTGAGATCGAACGTAATCTTATCTCACAGCGAACGAAAGAAGCTCTTGCCCGAAAACGATTGGAAGGCGTTGTTCTTGGACGTCCAAAGGGGAGTAAATCGAAAGTAAAAAAACTTACTGGCAAAGAAGCCGAAATCAAAACATTATTGGACAAAAAAGTATCGAAAAGTGCCATTGCCCGTATACTCGGAGTGCATAGGCTCACTGTCGCCGTATTTGTAAAAGAAATGAGTTTGTTAAATTCCTAACATTAGCAACTCTGGTATTGAACTAGTCAACAGAAATGAATGCTGGTCTCGTTGTACGGATTGGCTAAGGCAAAGATGATGATGGTTCTTTTGTCAATATCTTTGGTGAACGAATCTGAACGGCGAAATATTCAAGCGTATTACAAGGAATATAAACATAAACAATAAAAAATTATGATCTAAAAAATAACGATAAAAAATTTCAAAACCATGAAACGTTTTCTCGGATGGGTGATATTTATTGTCTCTTCTATGAACGCGGGCATCAGTTGATCCGGCAACAAGGTAAGGTTTGTTTTATCACCTCCAATAAATGGATGCGTGCAGGTTACGGTGAAAACACACGAAACTTTATTGCGAATCACTGTGACCCTGAAAAGTTAATTGATTTTGCCGGCGTGAAAGTATTTGAATCGGCAACTGTGGATACGAATATTTTATTGTTTTCAAAGGATAAAAATCGACAAAAAACGGAATCTTGT
>JAISQH010000389.1 GCA_031274385.1 Planctomycetaceae bacterium
TTTTTTTGAAACGAAATAACATGACGAAAATTTTTCAAAATACCTAAAATTAAAATAGACAGTTACAGTAAAAGGAGTGTTCCCTATTCCGATTCATCCATTTACTAGTTCATCCTCTCTATGGTTTTACATCTGGTTTGTGAATGTGGAAACGACTTAATCGTTTCGGAAATTAGTTCCGAATCGAATGTTCGTTGTACGCAATGTGGACGTTCTCTTTTTGCGAATCCTACGCCGCCGGACCGGCAACCGATGGAAGAAACCGGTGTCTTTGCCGGTACATTCCATTCGGCTGATTTTGAAGAGACATTGTACAATAAACCCAAAGACAATTTTGAACGAATTAACCAAATTAATCAAGATAACCAAAACATCTCCAATCGTTCGGATAACGAGATAACTCAAATCGTAACCGATCAAGCCACCGCTTTATTGGCGAACAAAATTCCATCGAAGTTGGAATTGCCTGATACGACAACGGAAAACACGGAACAAATGGATCAGGCAACCCGTATTTTCGATCCGAAAGTGAAATTAGAGCGGGAGGATTTTGAAATCAATATTATCCCATTGGAAGAGGAGGAAACAAAAATTGCCCGTAAATCACCTTCTTCTTCCGGCAGTATTGGGCAGCCCTCCTCTTCCGGTCGTCGAAACAGTAGTTCGCGCAATTCGGAGTTAGACCTTTCGCAGCGTGTGATGAAAACGATTAATCGTCCGTCTGCGCCATTGAGTGTTGCGGATGATTCGGGTGCTTACGGGATTCACCGTATTCTCCGAACGCATCAAAAGGGCGGAATGGGTCGAATTCTGATTGCTTATGATCAATATTTGAAACGCGATATTGCACTGAAAGAGTTGCATCCTGAAGTGGCGGAAGATGAGTCTATTGTTCGCCGTTTCATTGGCGAAGCGGAAATCACGGCTCAGTTGGAACATCCGGGAATTGTACCGATTCACACGCTCGGACTCGATAAGGGCGGAAATCCTTATTACACGATGAAATTGATTAAAGGGCATACGCTTCAGGATGCGATCAAGGCTTATCATCGTAATCCGACACGGCAGGAATTATTGAATCTTGTTCGCCGGTTGGTGTCGATTTGTAAGACAATGGCGTTTGCTCATAATAAAGGCGTGATTCACCGTGATCTGAAACCGGCAAACATTATGTTGGGTGAACACGGTGAAACGTTGGTCATGGATTGGGGGCTTGCCAAACCGTTCAACCAGCCCGGAACGGATGAGACGTATGTTTCTGTTATTCACCAATGTTCGTCGGAACCGCGACCGGAATTGACAATGGTTGGAGCGATTGTCGGCACGCCGGCGTTTATGTCACCGGAACAAGCCTCGCCTGAAGAAAATGTTGTCGGTCCTTTGTCTGACGTATTCAGTCTTGGGACGATTCTCTATTATCTTTTGGCGGGTCAAACGGCGTTTTCGGGACGTTCCACGCAGGAAGTTCTAAATAAGGTTCGTGCTGCTTCACCGCCGCGTCCTTCGGAAATTAAACCGAATGTTCCGCTTGGATTGGAAGCGATTTGTGCCAAGGCAATGGCAAAAGAACCCGGCAACCGCTACCAAAGCGCAACAGAATTAGTGGATGATCTTTGCCGTTGGCTTGACGGCGAACCGGTGACGGCGCAAAAGGAAACGGTGTTTCAAAAAATCCGGCGTTGGATTGATCATCATCGTTTGATTTCGATCAGTGTTCCGACTATTTTGGTACTGATTGGAGTTTTGATGAGTCTTGGCATCTTGCTTGACCGAACCGGTCGGGAAAAAAATCAACGTAACATTATTCAATCCATTTTGAACGAACCGGTTGATCTGACCGATTATCCGAGTGTTTTGTTTGACGGAAGCCATGATGTTATCGTAACACGCGAGCCGCGTCAAACGGGAGGAACGTTACTTGCCTGCCGTGTTGTGAATGTTCCCAAGTCGGAACAGGGTTCCATTTTACTTTCGGCACCGGCTGAGGCAGTCTGGGACTTGACACGATACGATGCTTTAACCTTTTCTCTTTTTGAAGGTCATTTGGAAAGTTCAACAACTCTTGCTTCCTTTTATATTCGTATCGGAAAAGGTTCTTCTTACTTTGAATTTCGACCTGATGAACAATTTTGGTCAAAACGAAAACGAAGTAATTGGTTTCCGTTCACGATTCCTTTGGGCGGTTCCCCGAACTGGCATCGTTCGGAATTCGGGACGCCGTCAATGAGTGGTGTTAAGTGGATCGAATTTCATTTCGATGTCAAAGAACCGATCTCGTTTCATCTCGACAACATCTCATTTAAAGAAAACGAAAAATAGTTTTATAGTTGAGAGTGGAGAGTATTTTTAATTTCATAAACAATAAACCCAAAATCAAAACTCTAAACAAAAAGGGGATTAATGAAAACAAGAACGGTTTACGAGATAATTGACTGCATTGACGGCTCAAAGTCTATTATCCAAAGTCGGCGGGAAGCCGCCGAAAAGTTTCACAAGGGTTATATCGTCTTGAAACGAAAAATAATAACCCTTCGTACCTCGCGGAAAAGTGAGGTCACCATGATAGTTACTAAATCATGGTAAAGGTTACAAAAGGTTTCACGATGTTTTAACATCGGGAAACTATTGTTCAAAAAATTTCAAAGAATATCAAAAAAACTTTTTAGGAGGACATTATGAAACAAAAACCTACGATAACAGAAGAGCAATTTCGCCAGTCC
>JAISQH010000146.1 GCA_031274385.1 Planctomycetaceae bacterium
TCGATTCAAAATTCAAAAATCAAAATCCCAAACCACAAACCCCTGACTACTAACTACCGGTAAAACCGGAGTGATTGCCAATCTCCGTAACCTTACAACAAAACTGGAGAAGTGATCAAAGATTTTAGATATTTTAGATATAGTCAATAATTGATCCTTGTTTTATCCAACATTGGAGAATGATTCATGAAAGTTTTTTTGATATTTTTTATTTCATTTTCATTATTGATTCCGGTTTTTATTGCCGGATTGGTGTTTGGTCAACCTGTTTCGGAGTTGATTCCGGCAAAAACGCGTGAATTGACGATTCCTTTTGAGGTCAGACCGGATCGTTCTGCGGATCCGGTCAGGGAAGTGGAACTCCTCTATTCTCAGGATCGCGGCGTCCATTGGCATTCCTCTGACCGGAAACCGCTCGAAGCCGGAAAATTCGGGTTTCAAGCCGAAAAAGACGGCGAATACTGGTTCGCATTTCGCACAATCACCCTTTCCGGCGTGACCAAACAATCCACTTCCGCTGCTCCGCTCCGTGTGCTTGTCGATGCAACGCCCCCGAAATTGTCAGTGGAAATGAAACAACTGGATTCCGGCGAACTGTTCGTCAACTGGAAAGCGGAAGATCAACATATTCAAGTGAAACGTCCTGATTTTGCCGTTTCGGTTCCCGCTTCGGGTTCAACTGATTCGGCAAAAAACTGGAGATCGTTGAATATTGACGGACAGAATGTTCGTGTTTTGGGTTCTTCGGATTCTTTGAATTCTTTGAATAATGGTTTGGAGGGGAGTTTCCGTTTTTTCCCTGAGAACGGCGTTTCCCGAATAGAACTCCGTGCGTCGATTAGTGACCGAACCGGAAACCGGGTTGAAAAGACAATTTCCGCAACAATCCGACCGGTTCACCGCGATGTGCCGGCAACCGCGCCGATTGTTTCGGCAACCCACGCGAACTCGGTAAACGCAGTTCCGTTAAGAACAAATTTAACGCCGGAGCCGGTAACACCGCCCAAACCGGTTCGAATACGGCAACCAACAAAAACGCAAACGAAAACGAAAACGAAAAATGAAAATGAAAATGAAAATAACAATAAAAATCCTTTGTTGCCGCAATCGGAAACAACAAAAAAACCAATAACGGAGGCGGTTCAAAAGATTGAGGAACACGAAGCGGTTAAGACGGAGAGATTGGTTCCGATTCTTGTATCGCCGGAGGGCAAGGTTGCCGGAATTTCGGAGAAGTTACCGGAAGATCAACCGATTAATCAAATTAATCAAAAAAACCAAACCGGATCGGATCAAATGGCAGAAGAACTTCTGGCGAATATGGGGGCGTTTTTTGAGGGCGGTTTATCTGTTGAAGTGGTCAAAGCGGTTCCGGCGGTGACGGCTCCGGCGATGCCAACAGATAAACTGACTGCCCAACAACCGGCTGCTCAACAACCGGAAGCGAAACCGGAAACGAAATTATTGGTTGCCGGGAGTATTACGGGAATTTCGTTAAACACCACCTCGAATCGACCGCAAATAATTGTCAAATGGCATATTGGTGACGCTCCTTGGCGTGACGCTCAGATTGACGTATTGCGTGGAGCTGTTGCTCAAGGACCTTGGCAACCGATTGCGATCAATCTTCAAAACAACGGCGAATATTGGTGGTTCCTGACACCTGCCGACCTGAAGCCATTCTTTATTATGGTACGTATTCGCAGTGTTCACAACGGCGTCAGTTCCGACGTAACAGAATCCCCCATCGAAATCAATCCGGCTCTTCTGAAACGTTCAAAATAGATACTTTATATTTATATTAATGGCACACAAAAGCACAAAGAACACGAAGGATTTTTAAAAACATCTATTGTTTATATTTTGTTTTGTATCAATCTATTATGAAAACAAGGGTTGTTGCAATTGAACCGCAAATCCTTTATACTTTTCGGAAAATGGAATCAATTTTGTTCCTATTAATCTGAACCTGTTGTTCTTAACCCATTTATCCCGGAGAGTTAAAAAACATGAAAATTCAAATGATTTTGCTGACTTTACTGGTGAGTTTTTTGGAAATCGTTACAATATCCCCTTCTCAGGCGGAAGAACAGTCCTCTTTTGCGGTTCTTTCCGGTTTTGACAAGGGACAAGCGGCATTGGAGTTCGAGCATTTTCCGAGTCGGCTTCATACGTTTCTCTGGCGGAATTGGTCAGTTGTTTCCGCCGAACGATTGGCAGCAGTTCTTGAAACAACAGTCGAAAACGTCAATCGGATTGCCGTAACAATGGGGTTGCCGCTGCAACAAAATATTTTGCCGATTTGGGAATCTTCACAAGGTTATATTACGGTACTGCGGCGAAACTGGCATCTCCTGCCGTATTCGCAACTTCTTGTTCTTTTAAATCAAACACCGGAACAACTTGCCGACTCACTTCAGGAAGACGATTTTCTGTTCATTAAACTCGGCTCCGTAAAACCGCAATGTCAACCGCTTCGTTTTGCGGAACCGACAGAAGAACAAAACAAAAAAGCGGCTAAAATCGTAACATGGATTCGTGAAGAACTCGGAAATCATTGGACAGATTCGGAAGAGGCGCGTTTTGAATTTCTTAAAACGTTTTTTCCGAACGAGAAAAAAACGCCGGATGTTTCTGCAACAACAAATTTGAACGGCAATGATACGTCGCCGTTTGAAATTCGATTTCTCTTTTCGTACTTTGCAACATTCGGCGATCCGTTGCTTGACCCGGAAATCAAATCGTATCCCGACGAGCTGTTACGGCAACTTTCGCAACACGGTGTCAACGGTATTTGGCTGCATACGGTTCTGCGGACATTGGCTCCGAGCGATTTATTTCCTGAGTTTGGAAAAGATCACGAAATTCGTCTCCGTTCTTTGCAAACGCTTGTTGACCGTGCCAACCGTTACGGAATTAAAGTTTATTTGTACATGAACGAGCCAAGAACCATGCCGAAGGAATTTTTTAAAGGCGACCGGGCAAAACTTGCCGGTGTTCCTTATGGAGCCAACACGTCTTTATGTACATCAACACCGGAAGTCCGGCGTTGGATTTCTGATTCATTAACGTATGTGTTCAAAAATGTGACCGGTCTTGGCGGTATTTTTACAATTACGGCATCGGAAAATCACACCAACTGTACATCTCATTACCGAAAAGATCAATGTCCTCGATGTAAAGATCGAAGTGTTGCGGAAATTATTGCGGAGGTGAATCGGGTGATGGCTGATGCGATTCATCGTGTTGCTCCGAACGCTCAGGTTCTTGTTTGGGATTGGGGTTGGCGTGATGATGTTGCGCCGGAAATTATCGCACAATTACCGGATTCCGTCTGGCTCATGTCCGTCAGCGAATGGTCATTGCCTATCGAACGCGGCGGCGTAAAATCAAATGTCGGTGAATATTCGATTTCGTCAATCGGACCGGGACCGCGTGCTTTGAAACATTGGGCGTTGGCGCGAAATCGCGGATTAAAAACTGCAGCGAAAGTTCAATTTAACGTAACATGGGAGTTTGCCTCTGTTCCTTATCTTCCGGTTGCCGATCTCATTGCCGAACACGCTTCAAATCTTTCCGGCAGCGGCGTGAACGGTTTGATGCTTGGTTGGAGTCTTGGCGGTTACCCTTCGCCCAATCTGGAAATCGCAAAAGCGTTTCAGTCAAGTTCTTCGGCTGAAATTCAGGACAAAAACGAATTATTGAAACGTCAAAACGAGGTTTTGGATCGTATTGCACAAGAATATTACGGTAACGGCGCAGCGGCAGCACGGGAAGCGTGGACATTGTTTTCAAACGGTTTTCGTGAATTTCCGTACCATATCGGACTTTGTTACAACGGTCCTCAACATTGGGGAGCGGCAAATCTGATTTTTCCGAAGCGAACCGGTTATCGTGCAACAATGGTTGGTATTCCGTATGATGATGTACAAAATTGGTGCGGCATTTATCCGCCGGATGTTGCTGCCGGGCAATTCCGTAAAGTTGCCGGTTTTTTTGAGAGGGGACTGAAACCGCTTCGCCAAGCAGTGGAACAATCACCTGCCCAACGAAAATTTCAGACGGAATCCGAATTCCGTTTCGCTCAAGCGGCACAGTTTCATTTTGCTTCGTCGGCAAATATGATCGAATTTAATACGTTGCGCAATCGTTGGCTTGATACAGCCGATGCAACAGAAAAAGAAAATCTCCGCATTAAGATACAAAAAGTTCTGATTGACGAACTCGGCATTGCGAAGTCGATGTATGATATTGCGAAATCCGATTCCCGAATTGGTTACGAATCGTCGAACCATTATTTTTACATTCCGATCGACGTTGCGGAGAAAATAATCAGTATCAAATATTTTTTGGAATATTTTTAGTAGCGAAATATGTTTTTCATAGATGAAGACTGTCTAATGATAACCGTTCACACATTTTTATTCACAGATTACTTTTTGAGAAAAAATTTAAATTAATTTTTTTTTGAAAGTGGTCTTGACAAGCGTTATTGGATTTGGAATAGAATTACCAATTCATATCTATTTCGCGTGTTGTTACGCGAAATGACAACCATTTTTCAAGTTTCGAATCAGGAGAATTTACGATGAAAAAACCATGTTAAACTGGGCAATTGAGACAACGACGGGGTGGGGTAAGATGTGGGAGAGTTGAAAGTAGCCGTAACTTTTCTATTGTTGCCGTTACTGTTACTTTTTAATTTCTGTTCTGCTAAACCTAAATCTCTCAAACATCACCATTCATTCGGCTTTACGTTAGTCGAACTTCTTGTAGTGATTGCAATTATCGGTGTATTGATCACATTATTGTTACCCGCCGTCCAAGCGGCACGCGAAGCAGCAAGGCGGATGCAGTGTGTGAATAATCTGAAACAACTGGTGTTGTCGTTACATAATTGCCGCGACACATTCGGGGCGTTTCCTAAACTCGGTAATCGTTCAACAATCAATCTGACCTATTCGGACAGTCGCGGTTGCTGCCGCTTATTGAAGGCGGAACAGTTTATGCACAACTTGACTTTAGCCAACTCCTTTTTGTTGAAGACGCGGGCGGCGATAGTCATTTGAACCACTATTACGAAGAAATCGTTAAAACGGAACATCCGTTTAAAAATGAGTACCACGATTCTTTGTGTCTTTGCGCGCAAAGGAAAAGAGAGCGTTGCATTTCTTGGAGATTTCATTTCTTCTGTATTTGATTTTGGGTTTTCATTGACGAGGCGTTCTTTTTCCGTTAAACTATTCTTAGTTTTTAAGGAACCGGAGCGAAATATGACATTGAGCGATCCCATTGAAAACAAAACACCATCTCCTGTCCCGTTGCCAAGCAACACGGAAACAACCCCAACCGGCGGTTCGTCCATTGAATTTTTTGACCGGGAACGTTGGCACGATGTTGAATCCGAAAACAGCATTCGGCAAGACGAACCGGTTCCTCAAAACAAGGTGCTTTGGTCTTTGTTTTCTATTGGAGTTCTTCTTTTTGTTGTTGTCATTGCCGGTGCGTTGGGAATTGTGACGGCTTATTATTTGTCCTCCCTAATGCAAACTCCGGCTATTCCCGAACCGGATTACCGCAGTGTCCCGCCTCAATGGATCGGATATGTGGAAGATTCCGTTTTCTTTTGTGAAGTCAACGATCCTCTCTGTTTTAGCGGGGACGGCAACGGCAAATTTTACATCGGAGACAGCAACCCTCCGTCAATTCGTGAATTTTCCATCAAAACAAAATTGGTTCGAACGATTCCTTTACAATGGAAACCGATGGCGATAGCGATTGGGGGTTCGGATCAACTTTTTGCCGGTCAATTACTTGTTGCTCATCCTGATCGATTGGCTGTTTATTCGATGAATGGCGAACTTCGGTTTTCCTGGTCGGTTCCAGACGCGAAGTCGGCAATTTGGAGTCTTGCGATCACGGATCATGCTGTTTTTGCGGCTGATACCGGTCAATGTGTTGTTTATCAATTTGATGAAAAGGGAACAATTCTCAAAACGCTTGGTCAACCGTTGGTCAAAAAAACGAAGCCGGACTCTCTTTCCGATCCATCGGATTTGGAATTGATGGAGACATTCCCCGGTTTTTCTGTTTATTTTTCTCCCATAACCTTAACGGTTTCGCGTAAAACCGGTTTGATTCATGTTGCCAACCCCGGTCAACACCGGATTGAAACTTTTACGCCGGACGGATATTGGGAACCGTCTTTGAGTTGGGGCAATGCTTCCGGTGATCTTGCCGGTTTTGTTGGTTGTTGCAATCCTGTTTCCATTTCCACGCTTGCTGACGGCAGGATTGTGACGGCGGAAAAATTTGTTACGCGGGTCAAGGTTTTTTACGCACAACTTCAAAAAGGTACGGGGCGGCGTCTTGACTGTGTTGTTGCCGGACCGGAGGTTCTGGACAAACCGCCTTCTAATATTCCCCAATTAGCGTTATTCCGCCTGCCACCTTCGGAAACGGGACGCCCTATTTTTGTCACTACATTAGGCAACGACATTATTGTTTTCGATCCGGTAATGCGAGTCATCCGGTACTTCACCGCTCTTGCAACACCAAAAGAAGATCACGAATCGCCGGAATAAAAATGTCCCTTATTTTCCCTTATGAAAAAGAGAATAAGGGAAAATAAGGGTACAGAATGTTGTACTCCGTTGCTACTAAGGTTTTTTGGAAAATATTGTAAAAATAAGGGTCTTGATGAATTTATTTTTTGAAACGAAATAATATGACAAAAAATTTATCAAAAAAACTTAAATTAAAATAGACAGTTACCAAAAAATGTCATAAACAAAAAATGGGGGTTAGAGGATTAATAACTAATTACCACAACTCATTTAACAAACAACCTTACAACGTGCAACCCCACCGAAAAAACCCGCTGGCTCGCGGGAGAACCCAATCCCTTGCGGTTGCCCCGAACGATCAGCAATTCAGGGCGACCGCAAGGGTCGCCCCTACGGTAAATCGTTCCTATTGTCTGAACACGATTTTTCGGGTTGATAAAATTGGTAGGATAATCTGTTGAGAATAACAGACGATTCTCAATCTTTGTTTTCTCAATCTCAGTTTTCTCAATCTCTGTTTTTCAACATGGAAAGGAAATCCTAATCCAACACAATCGTTCTTTCCGGCAGACTGTCCTCATCATCTTACCAATCCAAAAAATCCTGTTCGGATAATAGATCGGATAATAGAAAGGCATTTTTTGTTTTTTGCCGCCCAAAACCTATTTATTATTTTACCTAAACTGTTATACTGAGTAAGAATTGCCATTGTTATTTTTATCAAACCGCCCCGTATAAGACATTTTTCTGTTTTCCCCCTTTTTTCTATGAAAATCCGCGATTTGTTTGAACATTACGGCGTTTTGGGGAATCCTTTTGCTGAGGAAGATGCTCAAAACGATGTTGTTTTTAAGAGTTCCTGCATTAAGACTTCGTTTCATTCCGCGTGGGACAAAATTTACGGCAACCCGGCTGACCCCGCCACTTCCGTTGTGTTCGGTGAAAAAGGTTCCGGCAAAACGGCGTTGCGAATCCAAATGATTCGGATGTTGACCGAGTACAATACCGATCATTCGGAAAAACGCCCCATTGTTCTGGATTATTCCGATTTGAATCCGTTTATTGACCGGTTCCGGCATCGTTTTCCGCAAGGACGGAAAATTCAAAAAGTTCTCGCCCGATGGGAACTCTGGGATCATCTCGATGCGATTTTGTCGCTCGGAGTAACACAATTGATCGACCGGATTTTAGAACCGGGGCAAACCGTGCATCCGGCAGCGGTTGACCTTAAACCGTTGCCGATAGAAAAACTTAACCTCCACCAAGTCCGTGATTTGCTTCTCTTAGCATCCTGTTATGACACGTCGCGGAGCGAAAACTCCGTAAGCCGCTGGAACCGTCTGGCAAAAAAATTACGTTACCGAACTTGGAAATCATTCTTTTCCAATTATTGGGATTTTTTGCCCGGAGTTTTGGGAATTTTTGGGACATTGGTTTCTTTTTGGGCGGCGTTTCAATGGGCTGGCTCACTCGGTTTTTTGATGAATCGCTGGTTTTATCTTGTTTTGTTGGTTCTTTGGCTTCCGTTGTTGTGGAAAATGTTGCAGCGATTCGGGAAGGCGTGGTCGATGAAACGTTCGCTTCGGGTTTTGCCGCATTTGAAATCGAACCTGTTCAAAATTCTCATGCGGTTTCGAAAACCGGATTTTAACGGAATGCCGTTTCCTGTGTCCGGCAACACCGATCATCGCTACGAAATGCTTGCCAAATTGCTTGGTGTTTGCGACACATTGGGACTGAACGGTTTGATTGTTCTGATGGATCGCGTGGACGAACCGTATCTGGTCAACGGTTCGGCGGAATTAATGAAATTGATCGTTTGGCCCATTTTTGACAACAAATTACTCAAGCATGAACGGGTCGGTTTGAAACTGCTGTTACCGAATCAACTGCTCGATTTCATGGAACGTGAAAACAAAGATTTTCACCAACGGGCTCGGCTCGACAAACAGAATTTGATTCGGTCACTTGATTGGACGGGCGAATCGTTATTTGATTTGACCAACGCCCGTCTTATTGCTTGTGCGGCTGACGGGTGGTCGCCGAGTATTACGGATTTTTTTGAACCGTCGTTGGATCGCCGCCGTTTGGTGGACGCGTTTGCCAAACTCAAAGTTCCGCGTCATTTGTTCAAATTTTTATATGGTCTTTTGGGGCAGCATGTCAACAAACACACGGATACGGAACCGGTTTGGAAAATTCCTGAGGCGATGTTTGAATCGGTGTTGTCTCTTTATCTTCGGGATCGCGATGCTGCCGAACGTCATCTTGGGGTAGTATAAATGATTCGTGTTTTTCTTGCTGATGAACAACCGGTTCTGTTGGCAGGACTTCGTTCTTTTTTCAGTGGGACGGAGTTTTTTGTTGTTGGCGAAGCGGTGAACGGGCTTGATTTAATTCGGGGAATCGGGCGGACTTATCCTCATCTCGTGTTGGTTGACAAGGCTCAAGCCTCTTTTCAGGAATTTTCGGAAAGTCTACTCAACAACACCGAAACCAATCAACCGCGTTTGGAATTGACTGTCATTGACAATTCCATTTCGCTGAAATCGAAGTTGAAACCGAAAATGCTGGAAGAAATCCGTCGAATCTTTTTCAAAGGCAAACGTTTTCGTGCCGGCAAAATAAATTCTCTTACTCGTCGTGAAGTGGAGGTATTGGGATTGATTGTTCAGGGGCTTTGCAACAAGGAGATTGCGCGTTCACTTGGTATTTCTCTTGTGACGGTCAAGGAGCATGTCCATAATATTTTGCGTAAAACATCGCTTTCAGACCGAACACAAGCCGCTCTCTGGGCTGTTCGTCAGGAATTGGTCTCGCTATAGGGAACTTCCAAAATTCATTCATTGACCTAACCCGAATTAATGTAACTGTCTATTTTATTTTGCTCGCAAAGAATCAAAGAATCAAACGGACATCTTCGCCACAATCTTGTTATCAATTTTATTGGGAGATTTTTTCATTTTGAGGCAACTTCTAAAAACTCTTTTTTAACCACGAAAAACACAAAAAAACACGAAAGAATTTTTGTTGCAACTTTTTTACGATAAATGATTGACTGCAATTGTATTTTTCGTGAAATTTCGTGTGTTTCGTGGTTAGTCTCGGTTTTTAGAAGTTCCCTAATG
The DNA here is from genome assembly GCA_031274385.1 of Planctomycetaceae bacterium. Taxonomy (GTDB): domain Bacteria; phylum Planctomycetota; class Planctomycetia; order Pirellulales; family Thermoguttaceae; genus WRKP01. Next base: position 9,695 of record JAISQH010000146.1, read on the forward strand.
ATAAAAGTCCTCTAAAATTGCTCTTCAACAACAAAAAGCAATTCGTTATAGTT
>JAISQH010000207.1 GCA_031274385.1 Planctomycetaceae bacterium
AACTTTTCGTGCACCCGCAACAGCATCGCCGTAAACAGGAACAACAGCGATAACAGAAAATCCTGCCTCAACATAATTACCGCGTGCGACATGAATCACTCCATTGGCTATATCCGCGAAACCACCGATAACCGGCGCAAAACCTAACACATCCAAACCTGTTTGAATCCAATCCAGATAAGAAGATGAGTTATTTGACGTAATGGAAATTTCCGTTGGAGCTGGTTGTGGGGGCGGCGGCGGATTCAATGCCGCTTCCATATCGGGAATGGCAAAGTTACTAAAATTGGGTTCACCTTTATTAATGAGCGGGATGTCAACTTTTACTTTTGTTGGTCCCGGCGGTGACGCAGTGGAGGCTGCCGGATAATTGCCTTTGAATCCGCCGGTGACTCCGTCTGTTGTTAAGGACGACATCAATTGTGGTAACGAATCATGATTGGCAAAGCCGGGCGTGGAATTGGTTTCGCTATGGTTTTCGTCAATCGGTACATAATCATGTAACGGGTCGGTTGTTGTTTCCGAACCGCCGGGACTACCGCCGCCGCCAAAAGTGCTGTGACGATAATACTCACCACTCACCGTTTTCGTAGAATGTCTTGATGTATTAACATTATTTTTCGGTGTCAACGCATCATTCAAACTTGAACGGCTCGCTTCAAAATCATAGGTATTGGAAGATTTATCGTCCGATTTTGTTTGAGTATTTTCGTCGATGTAACGGGAAGCATAGCCGCTCCAACTTCCTTCACTAAAACTGTATTCCTTATCCAGACTGTCATCACGATTGGAATTTCGGTCGATTTCACCACTTCCCTTGATTTGTTCGTTAAACGATTCATTGGAACGAGTGCCGCTCTGGTTAATAGTGTACGAATAATTTAAGGACGCAGAATAATCTTCATGTTGCGTGAATTTCGTAAGCCAGTCGGAACTCTGGTTTTCGTCCCAATTTTCACTGGCAGACCAACCGCCGGAACCATTACTCATCCAACCTGCATATTGACCGGAAGATGTACCCTCTTCTGTTTCGGAAAAAGTATAATCCGCACTGATTTTTTTCTCGGTTGTCACATCGGCTGACCAACTGGTACTGTCCCAAGTTGTAACGGCTTTGGAATGGGACTCGTCTTTGATATGACCGTCAAAATTACCGGTTATGGTGATATTATATCTGTTGTCAATTTCACGATGGACTGTTCCATAAGCATCGTAACCTGTTGTTTCATTAACCGAATCAGAGCCGGAAAGTTCCTGATTTTTGGACGCATGATCTTCCCATTCTGTTTCAGAATCAACCTTTTCCGTTGAAGAGCCATCAACCAATCGAGAAATTTTATCATCGGAAACAAAATAGGCAATGGTCATGGATTCCCGTATCGAATTGGAATTTTTCGTACTGAATGTATAAGTCCAGTCATCAAAATTGGTATCCAAACCTGCCAGATTATAAGTCGCACCGGAACTTCCGTCACCGGAACGAGACGCTTCGTAAGTCTCAACACGACGATAAGAACCATCGCCGCCGTTACTAATGATTCGGTTCTCCAATATCGTCATCGCATCTGGAAATGCTGATGGCAATATGAATCTCGGATGCAAACCTGTTGTACCGATAACCGTTACCATAGTTCTATTATACTTCTCTCAATTATTATAATCCGAAACTTTTTGATTATTCTACACTGGTCTGCATTTTCAAGAAATTTAAACCAAAATTCCCTTGTTTTTTAACGTTTTTCTCATTAAAAATCATACGTTTTTTATTGAAAAAAACTTGGAAAGTGCAGTAACCGTGAAGGCTGATTTTTTTAGTGGATTGTCAGCGGCTCCATTTTTTCCACGTGATGAGTGCTGCGACAACACCGACAATAATGCCAAGCAGTCCGAGAACCGGGAATTGGAGCCAGTGATTTTGAAGCCCTCTTGGAAACTTGAGGAAATAAAGCCCGAAGCAAACAACCATCACAGAAAAATTAAACGCAACAATACAATTCATAAGCCGGTTCTTTTTTTCTTCCTCGTTCATCGGTTCAGCAGATTCCGATTTTGTTACCGAATTTGCTGACGATTTTGCCGAAGTTGTTTTTGAAACAGCCGAGGTTGAACCGTCTTTTTTGCGGACTAATTGTACGGCATCACGCGGATAATACTTGGCAATCGCCGCGTTGATCTCAGCAGGAACACAGATCGTACTGCGAACCGGCATGTCAAGAACCATTCGCAATTCCTCCTCAACATCAGGATTAACTGGTTTCGGTGACGCTAATAACAATTGACCGCGATCCACCAAAAGCGGAACAAACGAATGTTGCCGTGCAGTATTCGGGTTGATCTGCGGCGCAATGCTCTCATCAACACCAATGTCTTCCACACTAACAAACGGCAAGCCAATCGATTCGGCATAAGCCAGCATGACCACTTCCGGTGCCGCGATTTTTTGTTGCAAAACCGCTTCCTGAAGATCAATTCCAACCGCGTCAGCGTAACTTTTAACCTGCTTCATCCGGTCAGACGGAACAATATTGTTCGTAATCAGAATCTCTTCCAAACTGCGGCGCGCTTTGGCGGTTTCAACTTTGCGCCCAAGTGAAACATCGTATTCGAGTTTTCGTGCGCTATCGGTCAGGCAAAGCATTGCCTTCGCCAATTCGTTGAGCAACGACTGGCTTTCCGCCGCGTAATCACCGGAAGCGTACCTCCGAATATGAGCGTTCATTTTCCGGTAATTCTCGCGGATTTTCGTAACATCGTCCTCAAACGCCTTCAACCGGAAAAGTTGATAATAATTAAGCGGTCGGTTCGTTTCCTGAATACCAAGCCAGTCACGATAAACATCAATCTGTGTTTTTGTCATAATAAATTGTCTGTTTAAGTTTGTTTTTGTAAAAAAAAATAGGAAATGGAACTACACCATTTTTCGGTAAAATTCGACGCCGTAACGAGAAATTTGTTCCCGCAGTTCCGGCGATTGAAGTGTTTTCAGGTCAAGCAGGTCAACTTTATAAGGTAACGTCGATTCCTCAAAATCACCGCCAATGTTTCCCAAAGAACGTTGCGTCAATGCGGCACCTTCCAGAGCGAAATCAATATCAGATGTCCGCCGAAAAGTTCCGCAAGCACGCGAACCAAACAAAATCGCCCGCTCAATTTCAGGGTGAGCAGCAAAAATTTTTAGAATCGCCTCACAATCTTGTATTAGTAAACCGTTATTATTATTGTTATTATTATTGTTATTGTTGCCGTTATGATTCATTAGACCATTCCTCTAGTTTTTTTTCAAAATTTAACAAAAGAGTCGCAAAGTGTTCCTTAATTTTTTGTGTTGATATTTCTGCTTGTTTCTGATCGTATATATGAGAATATTTGTTTCGTGAATCCAGTGCTTCCAGCCAAACATCCGCATCGTCAATCAACTCATACTCAAAAGCCGTTCGAATCACAACACGCTGTGTTATGGCAATGTAACCGCTGTAAGTTAAAACATCTTTGAGTGTTTTCCACGCTAATTCAAAGGAAACTTCAAAAAGTTGAATCAGTCCCGCCCTTTCCAAAACGGAATAGTGTTCCTGTTGCAACGCTATTTTGAAGTCCCGCAACGAGTTACGATAATTCTGGAACCGTAATTGCCAACGAAGATCGGAAGCCATAACCGTTACCTTTTGAAATCATTTTCCGTCATTTTCGGATATTTTAGTTATTTCTCGTGCGCGTTTTTAGTTCGCCGCGCGGTGTACAACATCAATGTCTTTATCATAATCGTTACTCATATTAATACCTATGTATTCAAAGTGATCATTTAATCGTTATTGAGACAATATGCCAAACCGGACGTAACGGCTGGCGAAACAATAGAGGGTGAAGCCGTTGCCGTCAATACTAATCCGGCGGCTCCTGTAACGGCTTTGCCGGTTAAGGAGGCGGAAGGCGCGGTCATGGCGGAACCAATCATAATACCGGCAACTTTCGTTCCTCTCAAAACAACATTGACCGTTTGACCAATTCTAATAAAATCTGAATTTTTATCTTTTGTATTCCATTCTCCGGCAATTTTTTCTGCCTATTCTTGATTTAACATTTACAAAATCATTCACAATAACTTATGAAATCCAATTTATTACTTGTAATCCTTTGATCGCCTTAAAATGTTTCATGTTATTCGTAACAAGAACTAAATTGTTTTTTATGCAGTCGGACGCTATAAGTATGTCGGCATCCTCAATGGTCATTCCTTGTTTCTTTAATTCAACATATAAAGAAGTGGCAATTTCCAACAAGTCTTTATCAATAATGCCAACACCTGAATAAGAACAGAGCTTTTCAAATGCTGTCAGTTTTATTGAAGCATTATTTGACAATAGCCATCTTTTTATTTCAAAATATACAATAGGTGATATTATAATCCTATTATTATCCGCTAATGCGATATCAACCTTATTGATAATATCCTGATTATTTTTTAAATAATATGAAACTATATTTGTATCAAGTGCATAACTAGTCATATATCTATCTTCCGATCAAAATTTAAGCGTTGTACATAATCCGGTAGATCTTCATCGCAATTTTTAATTGCTTCTTTAAATTCATTCCAGATTTTCTTCTGATCAATTTTTTGAACATCTTCATCCAATATTGTTACAATTGTTTTCTTGTTTTCAGGAATGACAATTGGGTTATTAGAGACGAACTGTCCCGCTTTGAAATATCCTTGAATAACCAACATCTTTTCCTCCTAATTAAAGTTTCATTGTATCATTGTTTGACCGCAATGTCCACATCGTCGATCCAGATGGTTCCGGCGGCACCGTTGGAACCAACCTGAATCGTTAATTTTTGTAATTTTTTCGGCACTGTCCATTCAACCGTTGCCTGTTGCCAATCGAATGTTCCCAATAAACCCGGCGAGGAAATGTACTGCGTTTTGCCGTCAACTACCGCCGCAAAACGAACACAACCCACCTGCCAAGATTCCGTACCTTTTATCAGGTCTTTGCCCTTGACCCAAGCGGAAAGTTTGAGTTTTGTACCAACCGGAATATTTTGTACGAAAACATCCTGTGTGAACAACCGGTATTGCCCCGCTTCGCCGATCACCTGAGCAGCCGACATACCGTTGTGAATTTCGTTACCGTTGACAGTTCCGTAATCAGGAGCCTGCCATGTTGTTACAGAACGCAAGCCTTTGAGGACAACTTCACCGGTTCGAAGCGAAACCAAATCGCTGCCGCCGGAAACCGCCTCGAAACCGCCATCAATAATAAACGTATTATTATCTCCAATAACACCTTCAGGCAGGTTACTGACCGCCGGAAAGTTGACGGGCGGTTTCTGTAATTTTAAATTGTCCGAGTTATTTGCAACAAGAAATGTTGCCGCAAACGACCGCCAACGATTGGGAACCGAAACAGCGTCGCCGTCATCGAACGTTACAAAAAAGTTCTTGCGGTCAAGAAAAAGATTCGACATTTCGCCGCGCAAACCGGTTAATTCCAGCAACGTTTTTTCCGCGTCCTTCAAAACAACACGCTCCGGCAAGATTCCTTTCTGTACGCCTTTGATGTCTTTGGTCTGGAAACTCCGCCCTTTGGCTCCGATGTTCGAACCTTCGGCAATCGGTTTTTCGTCGTTATTTTGTTTAAAAAATCCAAACCGTTCGACATTCGGCATCGGCAAAAACAGTGACAAAAATGCTTTGGAATCTGTTGCCGCCCGATGCGTTTTGACGCCGCAAGACATTGCGAACGCCGGACTATTGTTGAGAGCGTATTCCGTAAAATATTCAACGGGCGGTTTCATCAAATCAAAACGCCCAAAGCCGCGCAGTTGCCCTTCAAAACGTAATCGTAACACATCGCCGTCCCGCACCATCCGGCAACCCGCCTCAACATCGTTTCCGGCTGCGTAACGCATTTTCTCTTTTC
>JAISQH010000286.1 GCA_031274385.1 Planctomycetaceae bacterium
TTTATGGGACAGTTTGGCATTTTGGTTGATGTCGGAACGATGATGACGGCAAGTGTGGCGTTGGGAATTTCGGTTGACGACACGATTCACTTCCTGACGTGGTTCCGAGACGGGATTGATCAAGGCATGACGCAACGTGAATCGACAATGTACGCTTATTCACGATGTGCCACTTCCATGTTTCAGACAACAATGATTGCCGGTCTTGGACTTTCGGCATTTGCGTTGAGTACCTTTACGCCGACTCAGATGTTCGGAATTATGATGCTTGCCATTCTCACAATGGCAATGTTTGGCGATCTTATTTTCCTTGCTGCGTTGCTCAACACGCCGATTGGTCGCGTATTCCGACCGCGTGAAAAAAAGCAACTCGCTTCGGAAACACGGAACACCGACCCGCCGGAAACAACCCCTTATTCCGACATCCGAATTGATGTACCGCAACCGTTGCCGCAGCCAACACGAAAAAAAGAATCATTTTCCGTCTTGTCCGACGAATAAAATAAAATCTCCGGCAAAACCAAAACATTGTAAGGGCGGGTTTCAAACAAGTCACAAACGCATTCGCAAGAAGTTAGCGACGGGGGCTTGCCACCGACGAGAGTTTTCTTCTTAAATTGATGGCGGACGCAAGCGTACGAAAAGAATCAATATGAATCAATCATTTCGGGGGCAAGCCCCCGTCGCTAACGCGACTTGTACGAATATTAATTCAGAGTCCAGCCGTCGGGGATGGTTGCTTCTTTTTGAACACAAACAACTCCGTCACGAATCATTCCGTACGGTTTTTCGTCACAATCGACAATTTTATCCTTGTTGAGAATAACAACCCGTTTACCGATACGGCAATCTTTGTCAATAATTGCGTGTTCAATAACCGAATTTTCACCGATTCCAAGCGGCGGAATACCGCGCCGTTGATGTCCTGTGATTTCGGTATCGGTTTCGTAATAATCACTGCCCATAATAATCGAATGACGAATCTTAACGCCTTTTCCGATACGGCAACGAAGACCAACAATACTGTTCTCAATAAAGGCTCCGTCACCAATATCGCAACCGTCAGCAACAAGACTGCCGCGCACAGTGGCACCATCCATGCGTGTTGGCGGCAGAAAACGCGGTTCCGTGTACGTAATCCAGTCAGGATGGGACAAGGCAAACGGCGGATTGTGTCCGGTCATTGCCAAATTCGCATCGAAAAACGCTTTAATCGTTCCAATATCCTCCCAATAACCGTCAAATAAATGAACTTGTACTTTCTTCGTGCGAATCGCCGCCGGAAAAACCTCTTTGCCAAAATCGGTATAATCCGTCTTTTCCAAAACATCAAGAAGCGTTGCCTTATTGAACAGATAAATTCCCATGCTCGCCAGAAAATCACGACCATCCGCACGGATTCCCCGTTCTTCGATCCATTCGGAAGGTGTTCGGACATGATTCAATTCCTGCTCTGTTTTGGGCTTTTCCAAGAAACCAACCACCCGACCGGCATCATCCAGCCGCATAATTCCAAGACCGGTCGCCTGCTCCCGCAACACCGGTACCGTTGAAATCGTAACATCCGCATTGGTTTTGCAATGCGTTTCGATCATTTTCTTAAAATCCATCCTGTAAAGTTGGTCACCGGAAAGGATTAAAACGTACTCGACATGCCGTTGCTGAATATAACTGAAATTTTGACGGACAGCGTCAGCGGTTCCCTGATACCATTTCGATTGACCGGTTGTCTGTTGGGCAGCCAGAATCTCGGCAAAACCACCGTTAAAATAATCGAAATGAAACGAATGAAGATGATGATGCAAACTTGCCGAGTTGAACTGCGTCAACACGTAAATCTGATCCAAACCGCTGTTAATACAGTTGGACAACGGAATATCAATAAGACGGTATTTACCTCCGATAGGCACCGCCGGTTTCGCCCGGAACTTGGTAAGCGGATACAACCGCGTCCCGCGACCACCGCCAAGAATCAATACAATAACGTTTTTCATTGGGAACCTCGTAATCTGTTTGCCAATAGATTGTTTTGACAAATTGTTTTGCCGGATTGTTTGCCAAATTGTTTGCCGATTCGTGTAACAACCATTTTTCGCGGTTATTATATCACAGTCATCAAAAAAATACACGGCTGTTCCAAAAAAAATGCTGCCGAGATGCAAGATTCAAAATAGATATTTTTATATTTTTATATTTTTATATAATATGGCGCACAAAGTCACAAAGAACACAAAGGTTTTAAAGAACATTGTTTTTTATATTTTGTTTTGTATCAATCAATTATGAAAAAAAAAATTTCAATCCCCATCTTTGAGTCCTTCGTGCCTTTGTGCGCAACTCATTTTAAGTTTTGCAGATTAACTGCGAAAAAATGTTCTATTCTGAACTTTACCGCTCTCCGAGCAACCGGTGACATTGACTCTTTCATTTAATTTGCGAAAATAAAAACCTCATTGAAACGGTTCACTGCCCTGCTGTTTTTTTCACCGTAACGCCGTGACGAAACAGGAAGAACCGTTCAAGAATCGGATAAACCCAGCCCTATTAATAATTACTATTCTGTTACCATGCAAGCGATTGTTTATTATGCTCCCGGCGACATTCGGGTGGAAGACATTCCGAAACCGCAACTCCAAGAAGGTGAATTACTTATCCGTGTTGACGCTTGTGCTGTTTGCGGTACTGACCTCAAAAGCAAATATCACGGCAATCCGCGAATTAAGGCTCCGCTCGTAATGGGACATGAATTTACCGGAATAATCGAAAAAATTTCGCCCGCCGCAGTCGGAACATGGAATATCGGTGATCGTGTTGTTATGGCAACCAGTATTTCGTGCGGCGAATGTTATTACTGTCAAAATCATTTCCGCAATCTTTGTACGAAATTGGCTCCGATGAGTTTTTCGTATCCCGGCGGCATGGCGGAATATGTTACGATTCCAGAACTTGCGTTGCGAGGCGGACATGTTATTCCGGTTCCGGCGGGAGTCAGGGCGGAATGGGCGGCGTTGGCAGAACCAACCAGTTGTGCCGTCAACGCCGTACAGCAATGTCATGTTCGTCAAGGTGATACGGTTCTTGTTATGGGAGCCGGTCCGATGGGGTTGCTCAATGCCGTTGTTGCCAAAGCGTTCGGAGCCAACCGCGTTATTATGTCGGAACTCAACGAACTCCGGCGTCAACAGGCAAAGAATTTTGAAATTGATTTTGTTGTTGACCCGACAAAAGATGATTTGAACGAAATGGTTCAATCGGTTACAAACGGAATCGGAGCCGATGTTGTTATTGTTGCGGCTCCGTCGGTGCTGCCGCAAGAGCAGGCGTTGTCACTTGTCCGAAAACAAGGAACCGTTTGTCTTTTCGCGTCGTTACCGGTTGGAAAAAGCATGTTGAACATTGACAGCCGTTTGATCCATTACGGTGAAATCCGGCTTATCGGTTCCAGCGATTCAACACCGGAACAGGTACAAAAAGCCGTCGAACTCATTGCAACAAAAAAAATCCCGGCGGAAAAAATCGCGTCCCATCTTTTGCCTTTGAATCAAATCGAACAAGCGTTCGAGTTAATGACCAGCGGTGAGGCGTTGCGGGTTGTCCTGATTCCGCCACGATTTTCGTAATAAACAGAACAAAAAAGAAAATTTCATGTTGTTGTTTGATTTTTTCGACGTTTTGACGTCAAGATTTTTTTATGCGGCAGACACATTTCCGTCGCGGTTTTTTTATGTACTTGATCTTTTCGGAACAATGAGTTTTGCGTTTTCCGGTGCGATTCGGGTTATTGATCGAAGCCCGGACATTGTTGGGATGTTGATTCTTGCTTCGGCAACCGCTGTCGGCGGTGCCGTTTTGCGTGACACCATTTTGAATCGTGATGTGATCGTCATGATTGATCCGATGTATTCCGTGATGATTCTGTTGAGTGTTATCGTAACGTTCTTTTTTCCGTCCAAATTACTTCGAAGCGATAAATTATTTCAATATTTCGATGCGGTCGGACTTGGTGTTTTTTCCGGTGTTACGGCAAGTGTTGCTTGGGGAACATTTCAGATGAATCCGATTTCGGTCATTATGATCGCATGTTTCGGCGGTTGCGCTGGCGGAGTGGTTCGTGATTTGGTCATTCAAAAACCGACGGTCATTCTTTCAAATGAACTTGTCGTAACACCGGTCATTTTGGGCGCAATCAGCTTAATGGTTACAGAATCGCTTGGCTATGGCGAATTAGCCGGATTCATCGCCGCCGTTCTTGTTTGTACAACCTTGCGCATCATCGCCATTATCACCAACTTGCGATTTCCAAGAATCATGCAAGTCGAAAAACATCAGTAATGTAATTCCGTCTTTGCGCGCAATCCGGCAATCTGTTGCATTTTCAAAGTTGTTTGGCAAAAAAAAGGTATTGATTTGCCAAATACATTGACAAAATTGATAGGATACTTTATTTAGAAAATTTCTAAGAATAAGATTCACCACGAAAAACACGAAATTTCACGAAAAAAATGAAACAAATTGATTTGCAAATTTTTTTATAACATGAAATAATCAAAATAATTCTTTTGTGTTTTTCGTGGTTAAAATTGCATTTTCAGAAGTTCCTATTATTTTGTTATATTAATTAATTAATTAATATATTAATATTCGTTTTCGGCGGAGAGTGGTATCTTGTAACGGCAGTGGGAGATGTTTTGTTGTTTTTCTCTTGCTTGCTGCTGGCTTTCCTGACGGATCTTTTGGCTCAAAACCGCCGCATCATACCATGTAAAACTCAACTCGGGATTCGATGCGTAACGCCCCAAAATACGGAGCGTCTCTGCTCGATGGCTTTCGTTGTAGAGGAAAACGTAACGTTCCTCGCCCTTGACCAATGCCAAAACGTTAATATCCTGACTCACAGCATCGTTTCCTTTATTGGCTAATACGGAATGATCGCTTTCCAGTGAAAGTGTCATGTTATTGGTGTTGTTTTCCATAATCTCAAATATCAAAATTGGAGTAATGAATTTCAGGCATGAAAAACTGCGTCTTGGTTTTTATCGGATGATTCTTTGTTTTGGTTTCAGCCGTTTTGACACAATTTTTCTTTTTCGCCCCTAAAATAAAAACAGTTTCGCTAAGGAATGAATAATCCTCAAAGTTTAGTAGTCAGTAGCCAGTAGCCAGTTGGCAGGTTTCTTGGTTGGTAAATAAGTCTAAATCATAATACGAATTACTTTCGTTATCGTTTATTCAAATTTTCTATTTTTACAAAAAGTTCCATTCCCAACCAATCGCTATTAACGAATCGCTATTAACTATTAACTAACAAACTAATATGGTCTTTCTCCGCCTTGCCATGGTTTCCATTGTCGGATCACTTTTTCGGCAGTTCCTGCGCCGCCGCGAGCGGAAAAGATTTCCCAAATATGGAGCCGGCAACAAAAACCAATAAACTCATTTCGATTGTTGAGGATTGACTGTTTTCCGGCAATTCTTTTATCGTCCCGAAACAAAAAATCGTAATCCTGCAACGCTTGCATAAATTCGCTGTCATTGCCGTTGTACACATTAATATGGCTGATAAACGGGGCATCGCTTTTGATTTCACGTTTGGGGCGTTCCGGTTCCGGTCCTTCGGGAATGAAGCCGCGCGGATCGGGCCAATCAGCAGGCAAACCGGGAAAACGATCCGGCTCGCCCATTACCATACCGGGTTGAATCGGCATTCCGGGCATTGTGTAGGACATCGGCGGAACAGGAAGAATAGGTTGATTGACCCAACCATACTGAGCAAGTTCTTCCGGCGTTAAACCGGGCGGTTGGGGAAAACCGGGATAATGTCCTTGATACATACCGGGATTCATCTGGTTTTGCTGAAACAACAAATATTGGTTTTGATCCGACCAGGGATTCCGGCTTGATTGAGTTGTTTCACTCCGCCAAGGTCCGGCATGGAGCGGATGAGGCATGTCAAGAGAAAACGTAACCGCTTCTTTCCTTTGATCTTCGGCTGAAAGCGGCACCGCTTCGGGAATATACGGAACCCCCGTTTTTTCAAGCATTTTATTGACTGACCGCTCTTGGCGGTATTCGGCATATTGGGAAAGAACAGACTCCTCCGACGTTTCCTTGCCCATATTATTCGGAATCGTTGCCGCCGCAAACCGTATCGGATTCTCTCGTTTTGCAGATTTTTGTTGTGATGGCTGAGACGGTTCCAGCCGCGATGGTTCCGATTGGGACGGTTCCGGCTGAGACGGATCAAAATAAAAATCGGGGTATCTTTCGTTTTTTTCAGTTGATTTCGTTTTCTTTTTGCGTTCGGCAGGCGACAGAACCGGTTCAAATTCAGGCGTTTGCGTTTTGAGTTGTGCCGAAGCCAACTCCATTTCGGCAAGAAGAACCACTTTGTCAGGAATAAACCCCTCATGCTCCGTTCCCCACGGCAAATCGTAACCGGGCGGAATCGGATGAAAATACGGATTCACTGAATACCATTCCGTTTCAAACTTGGCAATCGGCGGGTAATTCATGCTAAAACCATGAATCTTTCCAATCACCACCGCGTCCGCACCAAGAAGTTGGGCAAGATAACGAATATCGTCAACCGATTCGAATTGATGCAAATCATTCTTCAACATGGTCTCTTCGACAATTTTATTGGCAATTACCCTGAAACCGGGAATTTTCTGGAGTTCGTTACTGAACGCGCGGGCAAATTCACGACCATCGACATTGGGGCTGTCGGTATAGTTGTAAAATGGCACGATGGCAATACTTTTGATTTGCGGAAAAGGATTATGGAGTGTCGGTTTATACCGTATTACCGGCATTATTTCGCAACCGGTCTGTCCGAGAACCGTTAAAAGCAGAAACAAAATGAGAGACGTTTTCAATTCCATATCTTTTTTATGCGAACGTTCGGCATATCCGTTATATTCAAGATAATCGGCAAAAACGATCAAGTTTCTCCAGTTTATTTTCCGAGAGCAGCAAGAATTTGTGATTTGTGATTTGTGATTTGGGGTTTGGGGTTTGGGGTTTGTGATATGGAACGCAGACGATTTACTCTCCACTCCCCATCCCCACTCCCCACTATATTTTGAAATTATCAGTTATCCGGCTTGCACAAAGTCATTGTTTCCGGTAATATATCGTTTTCAGTTTTTCACAAATTCCTAGTTAAATACTAGGTAGTGTAAGAGTAACAACTTTAGAAAATGAGTAAAGGAGTTTAACGTGTCCAAAAGATTATTTACGAGCGAAGCGGTCAGTATGGGACATCCTGATAAACTGGCTGATCAGATTTCGGATGGCGTTCTTGACGCTTTGTTTACGGAAGACCCGTATAGTCGGGTTGCTTGCGAAACGCTGGTGACAACGGGAATTGCCATTATTGCCGGTGAAATCACGACGAAGGCGAGGGTTGATTATCAGACTGTTGTTCGTGATGCGATTCGCAAGGTTGGTTACACAAACGACGAATGGGGAATCAATGCGGACACTTGTGCCGTGATGGTTTCTTTAGATCGGCAAAGCCCGGATATCAAACAGGGTGTTGATGACGACAAGGAGGGACGCCATGCCGGAGAGATTGGGGCTGGCGATCAGGGATTGATGTTCGGATACGCTTGTAATCACACACCGGAATTGATGCCGTTGCCGATTGCTCTTGCGCACCGGATTACGAACAAATTGACCGAAGCCCGATTCAACCGCGAAGTTTCCTGGCTTCGTCCTGACAGTAAGAGTCAGGTTACGGTGGAATTTGACGGACTTAAGCCGATTCGAATTGACACGGTTGTTGTTTCGACGCAGCACGATCCAGACATTGATCAAAAAGGAATTGCGGATTACATTATTCCGAACATTATTCAACCGATTTTACCGAACGACCTTGATACTGGTAACATTAAGTATCATATCAATCCGACGGGCAAATTTGTGGTTGGCGGACCGCATGGTGATTGTGGTTTGACGGGGCGTAAGATTATTGTTGATACTTACGGCGGTTGGGCGTCTCACGGCGGCGGAGCATTCAGCGGCAAAGACCCGACCAAAGTTGATCGCAGTGCGGCTTATATGGCTCGGTACGTAGCGAAAAATATTGTTGCGGCTGGTTTGGCGGATGCCTGTGAAATCCAGTTAGCGTACGCTATTGGAGTACCGGAACCGGTCAGCGTGTCGGTTGATACGCGAGGAACCGCGAAAATTTCTGAAGAAAAATTGTCACAAATTATTCGGGAGATATTTCCGTTAACGCCAAGCGGTATAATTAAAACGCTTGACCTGCGGCGTCCGATCTACCGAAAAACAGCCGCCGGCGGTCATTTCGGACGCAACGATCCCGATTTTGCATGGGAAAAAACCGATAAAATCGAAGAATTGAAAAAACGTGTATAAATGTTACATTGTCCGATTCAATTATCAATTAATAGAGTAAAAGTAGGCGACTGTTCTTTGTAACGGTCGCGTCTTAATTGTGTAACTGTCTATTTTAATACGCTATCACTTGTAACGATTATTAAGGGTTTTGAGGGTAACTGTCTATTTTGTTTTTCAAGATTGCGCGCAAAGACGCAAAGAATTTCAATGTTGGTTTTAACTTGTTCTGTTTTTGAGCGTGTTTATTTTTAATTTTATTCAAGGGATATTCTC
>JAISQH010000311.1 GCA_031274385.1 Planctomycetaceae bacterium
TCTGTTGACAAAATTCCCCTTCATTCGGATGATTGGAACCAATTCACGCCATTTTTACTGAAATTGGTAGATACCGGAAATCGCACAATTTCCGTGTTCAAAGGCAGCATTTCACCGCAACACGGTAAGATTCTTTTGTTTGTGGTTTGTGATTTGTGATTTGTGATTTGTGGTTTGTGATTTGTGACCCGCTTGCGTCCCCACCAAATCACAAACCCCAAACCACAAATCCCTGACTACTGGCTACTACTAAAATCTTTCCCCACAAAATCCGAAATAATCAGAAAAATTCTTTTGGGGTACTTTTTTTCTTTTGGTATTTCCGGTAAATTATACGGCTATCCGTTTTTTAACGGGATGTGTATAGAATAATTCTATTCTTACCTGAGTTTTTAATTGTTTATTTTTTTGTTATTAGGGATTGATTCTATGAGTACCGGATCAGCTATTTCCAATGTTGTTGTTGAAACGAGAAACTTAACCAAAGTTTATCGGGATTTTTGGGGACGCCAAAAAGTCAGAGCCTTGAAAGCACTCGATCTTGAAATTCGCCGTGGCGAAGTGTTTGGGTTGCTCGGACCGAATGGTTCGGGAAAAACAACAACCATCAAATTGTTGCTTGGTTTGTTGTTTCCGACCAGCGGCGAAATTTTCGTTCTCGGTAAGTCCGCCACCGATGTTGCCAAAAATGAAAAAATCGGCTATCTGCCCGAAGAATCCTATTTGTACCGATTTCTGAATGCAGAGGAAACGCTTGATTTTTACGGTCGTCTGTTTAATATGTCCGGTGCAGTCCGGCGGCAGCGAATCGCCCAACTCATCAGTATGGTCGGTCTCGAATCCGCCCGCAAACGCCAACTCCGTGAATATTCAAAAGGAATGTCACGACGTATCGGTTTGGCTCAGGCATTGATCAATGATCCCGATCTGATTCTTCTTGACGAACCAACCAGCGGTCTCGATCCCATCGGAACCAGAAATATGAAAGACCTAATCCTCGACCTCAAACGGCAAGGTAAAACAATTATCATGTCGTCCCACCTTTTGGCAGATGTACAGGATGTTTGTGACCGGATAGGGATTCTTTATCAGGGTGAACTCAAAGAACTGGGACGTGTCGAAGACTTGCTGAAAGTCTCAAACGAATTTGAAATCCGTGTCTCCAACCTAACTGAAAACGCCAAAAATCAAATTTTGAACGTCATCAAAGATGATAACGCCCAATTGCTCTACAGCGGTAATCCGACAACAACATTGGAAGATTTGTTCCTTCGTATTATTGAGGAAAGCGAAGCACGACCCGGTCGGCGTGTTCGCGGCGGAGTTAAGTAGTCAGTAACAGTAGTCAGTTGTAAATTTATAAGCCAGCCAAAATCATTGTAATAGGCGGCTTTTTCTGTGTCGGATATTGTACTAAAAGCATTGACTAAAAAAATTGACTAAAAAAATTGTAACGGTCTCTTTTCATTTGCGCGCAAAGACGCAATGAATCAAAAAAAATCAAACGAACCTCTTTATCGTATCCGAATGAATTAGAGGAAAAGTAAGATTGACCCTTTTTGAGTATTTTTCCGATAACTACAAAATAAAGTTTGGTTTTTAACACAGACTTCTGTAAATTATTTGAAGGGTCTCAGTGAATTTTTCGATAATTACCAATATATTGTGTCTTATAGACCCAATATAAATTTTGCATTGTCCCCACATTAACTTTTGAAATTGAATTTGCGAATCGTTTATTAGGAGGAAAGAATGAGCAGGAATTGTTTTGTAACAAGTCTATTTTTCGTGATTTTTGTCGGTTGTCATGTTGTTTTGTCGTTTGGTGAGACAATTTTCAAGGTGAACCGTTCGGAAAGTCTTTACGGCAAGGGGGTTCACGCTTTCTTTGACAAAAATTATTCGGAAGCCGTTGATTTGTTGACGCAAACGGAACAACTTGGCAGCGAAGACCCAAGACCGTATTATTTTCTCGCTCTTGCCCATCTTCGGCTCAAACAAGACGGCAAAGCCGAAAATTATTTCAAAAAAGCTGCCCGGCTCGAATGGGAAGGACAATCGGCACGGGATTATCAGGTTTCCGAAGCACTTCGCCGGATTCAAGGTTATGAGCGGGTGGATATTGAGCGTTATCGTACCCAAGCCAAATCAGATTGGCAAAATGCAGAAAAACGAAAACGCGACGTTTTATATGCCAACGAAAAAGCCGAAGAAAAAAGAATTTTGACCGAAATGGCAAAACATCCGGTTGCGGTGGTTGATTTTGGTGCCAGATCGATTGATCCGTTGGGAACCGGCAAGAAAATTGAAGAAATTTCTACCGCCAATGTTTCCGGCGCATCAACCGATACCGGAAAAACTTCGGAGGACAAAAAAAATCAGAACCAACAAAAAGACGATCCTTTTGCCGGTTCGGACGACGAGAATAATAAAAATTCGATTGACAAAAAAGAGGAAAAGGATAAAAAAGAGGAAACAGACGAAGACGATCCTTTTGGCGGTTCAGACAACATGAACAGTGAAAATAAAGAGGTTGCTGTTCCTGATGATTCGGACGGCGACAGTAAAAAAGATGAAAATAAGAAAGACGAAAAAGAAGAATCGGAGGACGACGATCCGTTCAAATAATCCGGCATTTTCTTTATGCTTTACGGTGTTGCTTTTTTTCGGTTTTTGCTTTCTGAGCGGTTGTCCCGGACAAAGCAAAAAATCGTCCGATAATCAATTGAATGTTGCGGTTTCTGTGGAGCCGCACGCTTTTTTGCTTGAACGGATTGGCGGCGGGCGGTTGCGGGTTGAAGTGCTGGTTCCAACCGGCAAGGAGCCGGAACATTATCAGGCAACCCCCGATAAAATGGCGGCGTTGTCTAAAACAAAAGTTCTGTTTCGAACCGGAATGCCGTTCGAGGAAGTGCTGATTCCCAAACTGAAATCCAACTCGAACAACTTGAAAATCGTTGATCTCCGTGACGGCATTGCGATTCGTTCTCTTGAACTTCACGACCATGCTTCTTCTGCCGACCATGTCCATGACGAACGCGATCCTCATATTTGGTTTGCTCCGACGATTTTGAAAACGGAAGTGCAAACCGTTTTACGAACACTTTTGGAGATTGACCCGGCGGGAAGCGTTGCATATCAAAAAAACGCCGAACAACTTCTTGAAGAAATTGAAACGGTGCGTCTTGATCTTGCCAAACATCTTGCTCCGTTTCGGGAAAAGACGATTTTTGTTTTTCACCCTTCTTACGGATATTTTTGCGACGAATTTGGATTGCGGCAACGGGCGGTTGAATTTGAAGGAAAATCGCCGAAACCGCAGCAACTGACGGCATTGACCAATGAAATTCGCAACGAAAAAAATCTTCCGGTTATTTTTGTACAACCGGAATTTAATCAGGCTCCGGTTCAGGCGATTGCCGAAGTAACCGGTACAAAAATAGTGATTCATTCTTCACTGGAACGAAACGTTTTGCAAAGCATGAAACGTTTTGCGGACGAAATTGTTCAAACGGGCAGGTGAAAAATAAAATAGGCGTGAATGGTTACACCAAAATAAAAATAACCGTTACCCTAAAATATCTTTTTTCTGTAACATAAATATTAATTCCTTCCCATGACTCGATTTTTATTACAATATACGATTCTGTTTTGCCTGCTGTTTGTTGCGGCGCAGAAATTACCGGCTCAGATTAACCTCAACGGTCTTTATGATCTTGACAGTTTGAGTACGGGAAGTCCGTTACAGGCTCCGAAAAATTATGTTACGCTAAGCGGCGTGTTTTCAGGACAATATCTTGTTCTTGAAGCGAAGATTGCGAAAAACTGGCATCTTTACTCGGTAACGCAGCCGGACGGCGGAACAATCAGAACGACATTTCAGTTCGAATCACCTGATTTGATATTACAAAAAATCCAGCCGACAACCGCTCCTGGAATTGACAGCAATGCTGTTGGGTTTAATGTGGACATTGAGTCGCATCACGATTCGGTAACATGGATACTGACTTTTCGAAACGAATTGCCGAATGACCGGTTGATTCGTGGAACGTTGGAAGGGCAAGTTTGTCAAATCGGTGAAGGCGGCGTTTGTATTCCGATCACAATGCCTTTTGAGGCAACTTATGATCCGGCACTAGATGTTAACAAATATCTCAATGACTCGTCATTGATTGCTGATCGATTTGTGTTTCAAGCCGGTTCCGAAACCGTTAAACCGGAGGAAAAATTTATACCGCAGGAAATCGTACCGGTATCAGGTTTTGAAACGGCGTTATTGTACGCATTTTTAGGCGGAATCATTTTGAATTTTATGCCTTGCGTTTTGCCTGTGATTGGTCTTAAAATCCTGTCGTTTTTTGAGCAAGCCGGAAAGAGCCGGATTAAGGCATTGGTTTTGAATCTTTGGTATTCACTTGGGCTTTTGTCGGTATTCCTTTTTCTGGCGTTTTTGAATTGCGGGTTGAGTATTCTTTTTACGTTCGATTTATTTAATATCATCATGGCTTGTGTTGTTTTTGCGATGGCATTAAGTTTGATGGGTATTTGGGAAGTTTCTGTACCGCCGCCTCTTGGAAACTGGCTTGGCGGTCAAACATCAGGTAAATTCATGCAACAGGAAGGTTTTTTCGGTGCGTTTTTCAAGGGCATTATCACGACGCTTCTTGCCATTCCGTGCGGTGCGCCGTTGCTGAGTCCGGCGGTCAACTGGGCGGATATGCAAATTCGTTCCGGTAATACGAGTCTGGTTTTCCTTGCTTACGGCATGATTGGACTTGGTATGGCATCGCCGTATCTTATCATCGGAGCGTTTCCTGAACTTTTACGATTCCTGCCGAAACCGGGTGAATGGATGGAAACGTTCAAAAAAACAATGGGTTTTTTCCTGCTGATTGCGGTTGTCTGGATTCTTTTTTTCGTACGAATGGAACGGATGTTGCCGACGGTGTCATTGTTGTTTGCTCTTTGGTTTATCTGCTGGCTGGTTGGACGCCGTCAAACCGAAGGAAAACGGCAACTCACAGACGGAATCATTGCATTAATTGTTCTTGCAACGGTTATTTTCTTTTCGTTCCGAATTCCGTTCATTCAATTTTCGTACAATTTAGAGTCCGCAATGCAGACGCGGCTTTACGGAAATCAAGGGCGGCATTGGCAACCGTACACGCAATCGGCGTTTGAATCCGCACGGGCGTTGAACCGTCCGATTGTTGTTGATTTCACAGCGGATTGGTGCGTTAATTGCAAAGTTCTTGAAGCAACTATTCTGAAAACAGATTCTGTTCTAAAATTACTTGACGAAAAGCAAGTTGTTTCACTGGTTGCCGACTGTACTCGTCAGGGTGATGCAACGGAATTTCTGAAAAAACTCGGCTCTGAACAGGTTCCGGTTCTGGCACTCTTTGATCCGAACAATCCGTCTCAACCCATTGTGTTGCGCGGATTTTACACACAAAAAACGCTTACCGAATTACTGGAAAAATGGTAACAGATAATCCTGCCATTTTGAGAATGTCCTGATTGTTTCGGATTTTGTGAAGCAGTTGTTCGTAACTGTCTATTTTCAATTAAGTCTTTTAAATTGGAACCATTTTCATGGAACGATAAAGTAATATTGAAATTAGTCGCGCTAGCGACGTTATTATGCGTAACCGGTGATGGAGCGCAGCGCAATCACCGGATCGCGTCCTTCCGCAACGACAAAGTCGCGCAGCGATGGCATTATCGATATTATCGAATAAAATCTCTTTCGTCTCTTTCACCAAATTCCACTTTTGATAATGTCGTCGCTGCGCGACTTTGGTTGTCGGGGGCGATTGTCCGGCGGTTGCGCTGCGCTACACCGCCGGTTATGCATCATGTCGTCGCTGCGCGACTGGGGAAAAACAAAAATGAATCTGCAACGGATATTTCAAAACAAAAAAATAAGT
>JAISQH010000328.1 GCA_031274385.1 Planctomycetaceae bacterium
TGTCAATGGCTACTAAGGTTGTTTTGTTAGGAAAATCAGGTTGTAAATAAGGTTTTTTTAGTCACCCACTCTCCACTTTCTTTGCGTCTTTGCGCGCAATCCTTAAAAATAAAATAGACAGTTACGCAAAACCTCGAATCGAAACTCGACCACGCGTCAAACATTCGACTCCCTGCGCTAAACCGCGAATGTGTATAAGTGGTAAAACTGGTACGAAAGTAAAAGTTCATCTCGAATTTCTCAGTGGTCGGTTATATCTACCGATCATCAAGGTCGAACGAGTCTAAATCGACACGGTTTGTCAAAGATCAATCTGCGATCTTGGTACGCACTAAACGCAATTTCTGAACAATTTTGTCGTTTTTTGAACGTTATTGAACGGTCAATTTTTCATTGCTTGTACAATTTTTCTGAAAATTGTCCCAAGTTCGAATATCGTACCAGTAATTTTAGGACGTTTCAAAGGTCTTGGACAAACGCACCAAAAGAAAACCGGTCAAGAGTTTTTGCGTAAACTCTTAACCGGAAAACTTTACGGAAATAGACGATGTTGAAAATCGCTAATGAAAATTCCAGTGGAGGATAACGGACTTGTTGCTGATTGCCAAGATATTTTTGTTTCGTAAATTTTTCTTTGATTTTTTGTTTGATTTTTTATCTATTTGAAACTTGGTGCTGATTTCGATGCTTTCATGAGTTTGTACATTGGTTCGCTCAAGGTTTTTGAAGTTGCTTGGGTCATTTTGTCTGTCAGTACCATATCGAGTTGGCTTTGGAAAATTTCTTCGGCTCGCCCGCCGTGAAAATATGGATTCTTTTCCTGAGTTGCCCGCATTGACTTGAGCATTTGACCAAACAACGTCTGACCAACGAATTGATGTAACACGTCACGGAAACGTCGGTCTTCGTCCGATTCCGGCGTTTCTGTTTCCATTTTCGTTTTCGTTTTCGGAAAATCGTTACGCGCGGTTTCGCTGCCGTCTGCACGTTCGTAAGTATCTCGTATTATCTCTGTTTGGAGCAAAGCCGGAGTCTTCGGCGACGGTGAACTCAACATCGATTGCGTTTCATAAACAGATTGAATACCGGAAAAATTGGAGATGGAAGAAAGCATTGTTATAGTGAGTGGAAAGTAGTAAATGGAACAAATTATTAATTATTAATTATCAACGATTAACGGTCAACTATTCAACGTAGTGGACATCGCCGAGAATAGCACCTTGTTGTTCGAGAATTTTAATAATCTCAATCATGTCCTGCGGTGTTACGCGAACAGCGTCAAGCGATGCTTGAAGTGCTTTCAATTTCTGATTCATTACCGCTTCACCCGTCATTTGGCGGTATTTCAAATCGGTGTCAATATCAATAAATTGTTGCGGATTTTCTTCCTGTTCACCCGGAGGAACCGGCGGACGAATTTCCGCAACAATATTCCGGTGTGTTACCACCGTCGGTTTCACCTCAACACCTTCGTCAATGGAAATAATTCCAACCCGCTCATTGATGACAACTCGCGGCTGCAAGGGATCATCAACCGTAATCTCAACATTCATCAACTCGGAAACAAATTGTAACGGATAATTAAAATACTGTTTGGGAAGTTTGACAATAACAAAATGAGCATCAATCGCTTTGGCAATATCACCCGTTTTGGCACGCCGGTAAGAAGAGGAAGAATCGGTACGGTTATTGTCCGGTTTTTCCGGTTCGCTGTTGTCCCAATACTGATTGACCGCTCTTGCAACATAAATTGCCATGCGAGGATTGGAATATTCCCGCTTAATAACAAGGGTTATATTGCCGTCTTCGACATACGGATTAATAAAGTTACCGGTTAACCGGCAGCCGCGTTTAATTGTACCAACATTCGGCGCATTGTTTTTTTCAATGGTGATTTTGCCCCACGCTGTTCCGAGTACCTCCGTTGCTTCAGGACTTTGCGGCAAGAGCGAAGTCAACATCGTAACAGAAAGAACTCCGTTTTCTATGCTCTTGGCATTGCCGACCGAAACCAATGTACAGTCCAACAAATCACCGTCACGCCCTCCTGTTGCGGGAATTGTTGCCGTTACTTCAACTAAGGCGTTATTTTTTGAAGTGCCAATCCCTTTGAGCGAACCGTTGGGCATTCCTGAAAGTTGGAACATGCGCATAATGGCATGAGCCGTTTGATCGTAGGCTTTCGGGTCGTCACCGGTTCCGTTGAGACCACTGACAATACCGTAACCACGAATCGTCGTCGTCTCCTGACCCTTAAGCCGAACAACATTCTCAATCCGAAGCGGAGCCGAGAATAGGTGAACAGTAAATAGTAAATAGTGAATCGTCAATGTGAATATCCATATTAAATGAAACAACTTCTTTTTTCTCATCGGAAAGTCCATCTGTAAAATATTTAGAATTTGTAAAAGATTGAAAACGATCAACTATTTTTTACTCTTCACTCTCCACTATCAATTCCGCTACTAAAATGGTTTCCAGTGTTCGATCCATCGTGCGCCCCAAGTTCGGCGGGTAGTATCGTAAACGTTACCGCTTGGAATTTCTTTATAATGCAGATCGTCAATCATACTGCTTTCAATTGTGTTGTTTTGAGCCCCGCCAATAGACTCCGGTCGAACATAGCCGCTAATGTACATCACCTTGCCCTCTTCACCAATATTGGACGAAAATGTTCCTTCGATAAACAAATTACCGTTATCCTGAATCGATGAGACGTGACAGGCAATATTGAAATCGAGTGTTTCTTTTCGCAACAAATTTCCTTGATTCTGTGTTTTATGATCGAGTTCGCCGCCGATCTCCGGGAGTTCGGCATCGGATTTGACCGGCATTGAAAAAAGATCGGGCCACTTAAACCAACCAGAAATTTTCGCGTTTGCCTTGATACTTTTTTTCCGTTGATTGTTGGCAACATTGTTATAGTTCCAACTTTGTTTATAATGAACATAAATGATGTCGTTGATCTGATAAACTTTTTGACGCGGTGCCGCCTGCCACGTCAACGAGGCTTCCGCCATCCTCAACGGTTTGCCATCCGCTTTGGTCAATGCCGTCGAACCTCCCAACGAACCGGATTGCGCGGCGGCATCGGACGCAATAAACAAAACAAAAAGGAATAAATTTGTAATGGAAAATAGAAAATGGAAAATGGAAAATGGCATCATTTTTTTAATTGAAAATTGAAAATGGAAAATTAGTAACTGTTATACAAATAATTTTCATTTTAAAATTTTTGAGTTTTTAAAAGAGATTTCATATTTTTCGTGGTTCATAAAAAAGACGGTGAACAATTTTCAATTTTCCTTTTTCAATTGTCAATTTTCAATCACCACTCCGCTGGCGAAAACTTCTACCGTTTTTGGTTCGCAAACTCTTGCAAGGAATGTCGAAGTTTCTCCTTTGGTGTTGGCGCGTCCGCGTTTTGCGGTGTTCGGCTGGATTGTCTCAATCGAAATGATGTCGCCCTGCGTGCCGTCATTTTGCGCAACACCTACCGTGCGCACGGAAATTCCGTTGTTCAATAACCGAACCGTTACAATTTCGCCTTTATGAACCCATGTTGGTTTCTTGATCATACCTGAGGTTAAAACACTCAATTCCCGCACGGAATTGGTCGTTTCCTGACCAACCACGTCGGAAAGGTGAACAAAAAAGTTCTCCTCTTTGAGATTTTCAACTCGTTTAAGTGTTACATCGGATTCGCCAATAATACAGCCTTTCGGCAACGAACGCCGAAGAACCACCACTTGTTGCAATAATTCGACCGCCGCATCAACTGTTACGACAACATTTTGTTGTGTTGTCGGATCAAGCCCTTGCATTCGAATACCGAATCGCTGCCGACTGACCGGTGAGTTCAATTGTTCCAAAGAACCGCCGAAAATTTCCTCAATTTGTCCGCTCGTTGCCAACAACCGCGCTTGATCCGGCGTTAGTTTGACCGAAACTTTCCACGCTTGTTTCGATAAAGAATTTGATTTTTTATCGGCTTCCGTTGTTGTACAATGGCTCAGATAGACAATAATTGCTTCGGAAATTTGTTGTTCCAATGTTTTGACGAGTTGCGGCGTTACCGATTCTTTTCGAAGCGGATTCGTTATTC
>JAISQH010000516.1 GCA_031274385.1 Planctomycetaceae bacterium
CGAAACGACTTGGTGAGCCGGATGTGCCCGTTGTTCCGTAATTCGATGGAAGAAAATGCGACGCCGCGAGCCAAAGCCAATCTTTTGCGCGGTATTCTCGAAGGAGAACTGGAACTGGAAACATTGACACAGGAAAAAGCGAAGGAAATTGCCGATTATTGTGTTCAATGCGGGATGTGCCGTATTGAATGTCCTGCGGAGGTGGATGTTTCCAATTTGGCGTTTCGTTGTAAGAGTGCGTATGTTGCGGCGCACGGACTTTCGCTGGAAGACCGGTTTTTTTCCCAACTTGATACGATACTCCGGTTTTTGGCAATGGTGAGTTGTCCTGTCAATTGGTCAACTTCCAATCCGATGATGCGGTGGTTGATGGAAAAACTTTTGCAAATCCCTCAAAGCCGAACGATTCCTAAACTTGCCAAGGTTACATTTTTAGCCCGGACTCAATGGTCAAGTTGGCTGGTGAAACCGCCGCAACATGTAGAACCTGTTTCGACGAACCGTGTTGCTCTTTTTGTTGACACGTTTGCCAATCATTTTGATACGAAGCTGGCAGACCTTGCGATTCGGATTTTGGAACACAATCATTGTAGTGTGTACGTTCCGTCCCGGCAACGTCCTTCCGGTTTAACATCGTTTTCGGTTGGTCATTTTGACCGGGCGGAACGTTTGGCTCGGCACAATTCCTTACTTCTTGCCGATTTGATTCGTCAGGGTTATCACATTGTGACTTTGGAACCGGCTTCGGCGTCCTGTTTGTCTCAAGATTACCGAACGATTCTTGACGACATGGACATTGCTTTGGTTTCATCGCAAGTTGTTGATTTTTGTGATTTCCTTTTGCAGCGGTATCGGGAAGGACAACTTCGGCTTGATTTTGTTCCGAATAGCAAGATTACCGGCAAAACGGTTGGTTATCACGCTCCCTGCCGCAGTATTACGCGAACGACACGGCGAACAAACGCTCCGACACCGGCGGAAGAGTTACTCCGTTTGATACCGGAATTGGAGGTACGCCGAATCGAGCAGGGTTGTTGCGGAATGGCGGGAGTTTACGGATTTAAGCGGAAAAATTATCGCCGTTCATTACGGATTGGCGTTGCGTTGTTGAGGGAATTGCGTCAATTGGAGATTGATTTTGGTGTTTCCGACTGCAACGCTTGCTGCCTTCAAATGGAACACGGATCCAGAAAAAAAACATTTCACCCCATTCGCCTGCTTGCCGCCGCGTATGGACTCGATAGTTAATAGTGAATAGTTAATAACGAATAGTGTGGTGAGTTAAACCGAAAGAGACATTAAATGACGATTGTGAACGATTCACTACTATACTCATGCCCCTTTTGGGGGCAGATAAAAATGCTCCTTGTCTCGTCCTGACTCCAACGGAGTCATCCTAAAATAGCCGGTGGTTTGCGGTATTCCGCAAACCGCCGGAACGAAAGAGAAATAATGTCAAGACCCTGAAAGGGGCACCCAATCTGAATTTCCTAACGGAAAAAGCCTTGTTGAGTTTTTTTCAATTTTCTTTGGCTGGTTTTAATAACGGATAGCCGAGTACATTTTTCTTTGAGGTGAGTTCGTGATCGGTCATATCTTGGGAAAATGTGTTCCAAAAACAACCGAGTAAGGCATCGCAAGAATCGGCATGATGAACGATCATTGCTTCGAGTGACATTGGCGGTTTTGCGGCTCCCCAATCGGGAAACCGTTGATGCGCAACAACAATATGTTCCAATTGAGTGCGGACTGCCGGTTCGAGTTCAATCTCTTTCGCCGCTTCACGAATCATGTCCCGACCGAGTAAGGCGTGACCGATCAATTCGCCTTCTGTTGAATGGCGTAGCGAACCGAGTTCCGGTTCATATTCCCGAACCTTGCCAATATCGTGCAAAATCGCTCCGGCAACAACAAGACCGCGCGAAATCTCGCCTTGACGTTCCGGGTAAGTTTTATGATAATGATCCACCAGAGCAACAGAAATTTTTGCGACTGAAAGAGTGTGTTCCAAGAGACCGCCGATGTAACAATGGTGATGATGACGGGCTGCCACACAAGTCAGAATGGCTGCCCGATGTTCCTTGAGTATTTTTGTGACAAGATGATGCAGATTCCCTTTGCCAATTTGAACGGCAGCGATTCGTTGAAGTTCTTCAAACATTTTTTCCAGCGGGAGCGGCGACTTGGGACGAAGCATAAGCGGATCGAAACCGTCTTTGGCGTCCTCATCGGTAACTTGCCGGATTCGCCGGATTTCCAATTGCGGTCCGAAATTCGGTGTTACAAGATACTTTGCCCGGAGTTTGCAGAATGTACCGGCTTTGAGATTCCTGAACTCTTTGTAAACCGCCGCATCCGACCAGACCGGAAAACGAATTTCACGAAAAGCGTCACGAAAAACAACCTGAAGATACGGCTTGCCCTTCTTCGTTTTCAGTAACTCCTTCTCCGAAAGCAACGCAAAAAAATCCGCCTCCTGATTGGGTTCCATCTCATGAAGCGCAACAATCGATAAATTCGGCATGGCTGGAAATCAGATGTTGAAGAAGTCTTTTGAAAAGTGCTTCTATTTAATGCTTTTTAAAATGCTTCGTGATTCGTGATGAAAGATAAATGTCCGTGAATGGATAACAACAAGATTGATTTTATAGGACTCATTGAGCAATTTCAACCAACCCGCAGCCAAATTGCAACATTCAAAACAGATTTTTCTTTGCGTCTTTGCGCGCCAATTTGAATCTTGGTCTCTTTCGTGCCTTTGTTCGCAACTTATCTTAAACTTGACTCTTGACTGAAAACTCTTGTTCTTTTGACGGAATCTGTTAAAATGATTTTAATTATTCGTGTTATTAGGAATTAGGACATTTATGTGTTTGCTAAAATCATGGTGTGTTTTTTCATTTTATCTCTGTTGATTGGTTGGTTGTTTTTTTTCCAGTCGGGTGAATTATCCGCACAGATTTTGTTGGATTCAACACCCGGTTTGTTGCAGCAAAATTCGACGCAAAAATCAACCAAGTCGGCGGGAAACGGTCTCTCGTCACCGCTTTATAATCCGCTTTTCGGTAATCCGAAAAAAACCGAAATGGAAAATTTGAATCCGGGTTATTCGCCGTTGCCTTCACTTTTTGGCAGTCCCCCTTCTTCTCTCGGCAATACCAATATCACACCGGGCGATTTTTCTGTAGGTGATCCGTCTTACAATATTCCCTCTTACGGCACGCCTTTTTATAACCCTCCCAGCCGGTTTCGACGCGGTATGACACGGGAAGAATATGTTTTACAGCAGGCGGAAGAAGCCAGAATGAAGGAATTTAATCGGGAAGAACAGGAAAATCGGTTAAGGAAACAATACGAAGTTGAAAAAGAAATCCGAAAAGGAATTTATTCTCTTTTCAACGAATCCGGTCATCAACTTCCGAAAGTTTTATCAGAAACCTCTGAAACTTCCGATTCCGTTGGCAACTCTTCAATACCGGTAACAGAAACCTTGCCGCCGTCAAAAACTCCGTCACTGCCTGATTTGCCGGGTTTGCCGGACACATCGAAATCGTTGGCGGACGCGTCGGAATCTCTGACTCCCGAAGAACGTACCGAACAAGAATTGAAAGCGAAAAAAACCGAATTGGAAGCGTTGGAGGATTCCGAACAAAAACAACGGGAATTGAAGGCGTTACAACAACGGGAGAATGAAAGAAAACGCTGGCTTCAGCAACGAGCCGAAGCCGAACGCGGAACAACATTGTTTGAATTACCTCCGGCGTTGCGGTTGAAAGATCAGATGTTGAAAGAGGG
>JAISQH010000547.1 GCA_031274385.1 Planctomycetaceae bacterium
TTAAAAATGAAAAACGAGGATTCTACCACGAAAAACACGAAATTTCACGAAAAAAATGGAACAAATTGATTTGTATATTTTTTATAACATGAAGTTATAAAAATCTTCCTTGAGTAAAACAATAATGAACACCGTCAAAAACAGAACAAGTTAAAACAAACCTTGAATTTCTTTGCGTCTTTGCGCGCAATCCTTAAAAAATAAAATAGACAGTTACTTTGTAACATCTTGCAGGAGAATGGAAAACCCGATAAAATAAAACCTTCATTTTTATTGTAGGGGCAATCCCTTGCGGTTGCCCCGAATCACAGATTATCCTACCAATTTGATCAATCCGAAAAATCGTGTTCAGACAATTGTGGTTTGGTGATTATAATAAATGTTCTGTTTGTAAATCGAATTTGTTGTAACTCGTATTTTTGATTTGTTTATCATGAAATTAACAAGTAGTGCTTTTGGATTTATGGAACGAATACCAGACCGATACACCGGCTTTGGTAAAGACATTTCACCGCCGCTTTTGTGGACAGATATTCCGGCGGGAACTCTCGAACTTGCTTTGATTTGCGATGACCCGGACGCTCCGACTGCCGAACCTTGGGTACATTGGCTCCTTTACGGTCTTTCTCCGAATCTAACCGGTTTGCCGGAAGGAATGGCACGGGAGAAAATATTAACTGTACCGATTCGGGCGTTGCAGGGTCGAAACTCATGGTCAACCGGAACCGCCATCGGCTACCAAGGTCCCGAACCGCCGAAAGGACACGGTGTTCATCGTTATTTTTTTGTTCTTTATGCTCTTGATACCGTGTTGAATCTTCCACCGGGCGTAACGAAAACCACTTTTCTTAAAGCGGTGCAGGGACATATTCTTGACAAGGCGGAACTTGTCGGAACTTACGAAGTTCCATGAATGAAAGAATCCTGATACGGAAACAAAAAATCCTTTTCCAATTTGAGTGATTGGGTGTGAAAAAAAAAAATCAAAATTTGTATTTTTAATCGCGTTTTTGTTATTTTACTGTTTTAGAAATGAATCAATTTTTGATTATTTATCGTATCAACAATTTTAACAATGGAGTTTTGAATAATGAAAAAATTATTGTTCACTATTTTGGTATTGTCTTTTTTGCAGTATGTTGATTCTGATGTCCGGTCTGCCGAAGAACCGCCGGCGTTGTCCAATCCGCTTAGTAAACGGCGGGAAGTTGATGTTCGGGAGGACACTGTTCCGGGTTACGTTGAGATGTCCAACGGCGAGGTTTTTCCCGGATTACTGTACATTACGCGGGACAAGCGGCTTGAAATTTTTGATGTTGAGTTGAAACGGCAGCGGACAATTCCGATTACAAAAATTGCGAAAATCGAATGTAATGTTGAAAAGGAATGGCTGGAAAAAATCTGGCGTTTCAAGGAGCTTGCCAGTGATGAGAAAATGTACACCGGCGAGACGTATCCTTGCCGGATTTTTACCTACACGATAACGCTTGACGACGGACGTGAAATTGAGGCTCCGATGTCTGGTTTGATTTTCGTTCAGGAATTGGAGCCGGGCGAAACTCCTGAGGTCGGTCACATTCCCGAACGCGATGCGGCGCGTCTTTACTTCCATAAGCGGCAGGCGGAAAAAACGGATGTTGGTAAAAAACTTGCCGATATTCATTATACGAAACTTGTCAAGATCGGCGACGACGCATTGGAGGAAGGCAATAAAAAAGCCGCTGCATTTGAGGCAAGAAGTGATAAAAAAACGGCAAAAACTCCGCCCGCTAAAATCAAACAGCGTGATCCCGAACAAAAACGTGCCAAAATCTAATTGATACAATATTTATGAAAATGATATTCGTTCACGAGTCATTCGGAGAATGTTTCGTAATTTATTTGTACCGTTTTTAGATATTTTACTTTTCACAACGAAGGCAATAGAATAGACGAGGTGGGCGGTTTATTTCCCTCCTCGTCTTTTTTCCCATCGGACATGTAGAGTTCCCTCATCCGGTTTTCATTTATTTTCCGGCTTGCGGCGGTTTCTTTCCGTATTGTGCTTCGTACTGGGCAACGAATTTTTCTTTAAGGCTTGGATTGCAGACAAAACACTGCGATTCCGCGCGATCATGTTCTTTGCACCAATCGCCGTTCTTCTTAAAATCGGCGGCAACCTTAGTGTTACAAAGCGAACAGATTTTCTCCGGCACTTCATGCTCAACGCACCAGCCATCGATTTCATGTTCTGATTCATGACTTCCGACATGAACCGTACCATCTGCGTGCGTATGCGCGCCCGCCGGTAATGTCGGCTCCGATGTTTTGGTACACCCCAAAAACACAAGACCCACTCCTAACATCGTCAACAAAATCACTCTTCTCATCTTAACCTCCAAAAGGTTACATTGTGAATAAAAAATGATACAACATCAAATCGCTACGTTTAATCTAATTAAACGTAACAATCTTAATCACGCAACACACGCGATTTCGTCATATCATCTCTGTTTCCCGTCTATTCAATATCGGAACGAGATTCCGATTAAACGGCTGACGCCGCATCTTTAGTCAATTTTTCTTTCAGTTTTTCGATTTGGAAAGCAATACTTTCAACGATTTCAATTTCGGCGGGAATATTCGACTTGAATAATTCATGGTTGGCGTGCGTCTGAACCAAAATCATTTTTTCGGATTGCTTACTTATGGACGCAATATAAAGGGCTTGCGCCGCCTCGGCGAGTGTTTCGCATGACCGCTGAACACGAACCGTCAACGGTCCGGTACAAAAATGTCCTTTGACAATCGCATCAATACCCCGATTCCTTTGTATCGGAATAATGTTACAACCTTGAAATAATGTTATAATTTCCTGCTCAATTTGATTATAACTGTCTCTACCCGAAATCATCAGTTGCGAATCGGTACGTTGCGGGGCTGCCAATCGTTGTTTCGATAATTTGACCGCGTCCGGCGAAATATCGAATCCCAAATAGTTCCGCCCGTTTAATTTTGCAGAAACCAATGTTGTTCCACTGCCACAAAACGGATCAAGAACCCAATCGCCGCTTTCCGATACCATTCGAATAATTCGATCCAATAACAAAATTGGTTTCTGTGACGGATAACCGATACGTTCTTTTGCTTTCGGATTGAGAATCGGAATGTCCCAAACATCAGAAAGCGGAACTCCTTTTTTGTTGGATAATGAAATGGTCTGTCCGTTTTTGTCCCGTTCATAGACCGATTTTCCGTACGAATCGCGTATCCGCCGTTGGAGTAGTTGATCCACATTCGTACTGGCGGAATAATTTTCGTACATTGGAAAAAAATGATAGGCACCGGTTTTCGTGTACCAATAAATCGTTTGGTGTGCAGGTAACAATCCCTGTCTCGTATTCGACCATCGTTTATAGTACCAAATAATCTCCGACCGAAAATTTTTTTCACCAAAAACTGAATCAAGTAAATTTCTTGCAATATGGGATGTTCTTCGATCACAATGATAAAACAATGAACCATTGGAATGAAGAATTCGATGAAATTCCATGATCCGATCTTTCATATATTTTGAGTAGTCTTCCAATGAATTCCATGTGTCCGAATAAGCGTACATCAATTGACGATCACGCGTAAATGAACGATGCTCTTTTTGCGAACAAAAAGGAGGGTCTAAATAAATCAAATCAATTGATTCATCGTCCAAATAACGGCAACCGTCAAGACAATCGGTTTGAATCACTCTATTTGCAAGTTGTTTTTTCATTGTTTTCCGCAATTTTGTTCAAAATATCAAAGAGATCAATAGTTGATTCCTTTTCAATAAATTGCCAGGCAGCATTTCCAAAATAATAAAAACCGCCTGCATTACAATAAAGGTCTGACATTACTTTTTGAATCCGTATTGCTTGTTCCCGTTGATGATAGTAAAACATGACACGGATAGGAATCAATCCAGCCTTACCGATTGCAAGCAATTTTCCATGTTCCTTTGTGATGTGGTCTCCGTCGGTTGTCGCCTCCCGCCATTTTATTTCGACCGCCTTGCCCTGATAGACACAATCAATTTCAAATCGTTTCGGTCTTGAACTTTCCGTATTCGGGATCGAACGGGAAACGGCATTCGGAAATTTCCATTGAAGGCAAGTCTTCGCCGCTTCTTCAAGAAAACTCCCCGCATATTTGTACAAAAATCGACCTTTGTTCTGGTACAAATCAATCTTCTTTCCTTCCGCAACACTAATACCGAGAACACGATAAATAAGAAAATGATCGGTAACATCATCCTCCATTTCTTGTGTCCGTAAATCAATTTTAGCGGCAAGGTTTTTCCTGTAACCATCTGCAAGCAATTGGATTTTGTCGAAAAGTAACAGTTGATTTTTGTCTGACATATTTTTTGCTGGATTCTAAAACGTTCGGCTCAATTTTCAAAAGGGTTATCCGTATTGTATTTTATTGCAGCCCGCCATTGTAACACATCGGATAGAATTGTTAAAAACGATCTCTCTCAGTTTTTTGTCTTGAAATTGAATATCATATACAACACCCGCAGCACAAGCAACGACATAATCATTGCTCCGATCACACCGCCAATCACAACTGTTGCGAGCGGTCTTTGCACTTCGGCTCCGATTCCCGTACTAAATGCCATCGGTAAAAAACCGAGACTGGCAACTAATGTTGTCATTAATACCGGACGTAATCGGGTAATTGCCGCTTGTGTGACCGCTTCTTCCAGTTCCAATCCTTTTTGGCGCAGTTGCCTAATATACGAAACGAGAATCATATCGTCAAGTACCGCAACTCCTGACATTGCAATAAATCCAACCGCCGCCGAAATAGAAAACGGCATGTCACGCATCCAAAGCGCAACAACCCCGCCAACCCACGCAAACGGAATCCCGGTAAAAACCCGTAACGAATCAATCAGATTCCGATACGTTAAATAAAGCAGTACGAAAATCAAAAGAAGCGTTATCGGAACAACAATCATCAGCCGCCATTGTGCCCGTTCAAGATGTTCAAACTGACCTCCATATTCGATACGATAACGCGGAGTCGGCATGGTTACTTGTTCGTTAATTTTCTTTTTGGCGTTTTTAACGTAACTTCCAAGATCGCGACCTCTGACATTTGCCGAAATCGTAATTCGCCGGATTCCCCATTCACGCGAAATCGTGGACGGTCCTTCGACAATTTCCACCGACGCAAGCCGCCCCAATGGAATCTGTTCACCGCTTGGTGTTACAACCGGTATCTCGGCAACCGCTTTCGGATCATCCTGATATTTGTCCGGTAATCGAATCACCAACGGAAAACGAAGCTCCCCTTCAATAATTTCACCAACTTCCTTGCTGCCAATGGATTCAACAAGTTCCAATACTTCCTTAGCGGCAATACCGTACCGCGCCAATTGATCCTGCTCAACACGAATTTGTAACATCGGTTGCCCTGTAATTTGTTCAACGGAAACATCGGCAGCACCCGGAATCGAATTCAGTATCTGTTCAATTTCACCGGCTTTTTCAATCAATAAATCAAATTCGTCACCAAAAAGTTTAACCGCAAGATCAGCCCGAACACCGGAGGCAAGTTCATTGATACGCATATCAATCGGTTGAGAAAATCCCAGCCGTTGACCCGGCATGTCGCGCAACGATAAATCAATGGCTTCCGTCAACTCAGATTGCGTTTTCGCTTTTGTCCACTGCGAACGCGGTTTTAACGTAATGAACATATCAGTCAGTTCCAATCCCATCGGATCAGTGCTGATTTCCGCCGAACCTATTCGGCTCCAAACGTCGTTGATTTCGTTCGGAAAATTCCGTAACAAAACTTTTTCCATTTCAGTATTGTAACGGATTGATTCGTTAATATCGGTTCCGGCAGGACGGACAATTCCGACAACAATCGCCCCTTCCGAAAGTTTGGGAATAAATTCCGAACCAAGATGCGGCGCAATCATACCAAAAGCAATAATCAATACACAAAGCGCGAAGATCATAATGACCAATTTATGATGTAACGCAAATTTGAGAATCGGATAATGAATTGCCTGAATGATACGCATAAGAAGCGGTTCACGTTCTTGAATTTTTCGCGGCAAAAGCAGACTTGCCAAAACCGGCATTAAAGTTAACGATAAAATCATGGAACCGAGCAGTGCAAAAATCACCGTGAGTGCCATCGGTCGAAACATTTTTCCCTCAACTCCTTCGAGCGTCAGTATCGGCAAATAGACAATCATAATAATCAATTCACCAAACATTGTTGGTTTTCGTACTTCAACAGCAGCGTCTCGAATAATCTCAAGGCGTGATTTTTCGTTGCCGGAATGATTGTCGGAATATTCTGCCAGTTTTCTTGTACAATTTTCTATCATCACAACAGAACTATCCACCACCAGTCCGAAGTCCAATGCACCAAGACTCAATAAACTTGCCGCAATCCCAAATTTGTACATCCCGGTAAATGCAAAAAGCATTGAGAGCGGAATAACCAGCGCAACAATAAAGGCTGCACGGATATTGCCGAGAAAGGCAAACAAAACCGCGACAACCAACAAACCGCCGTCAAACAAATTTTTTCGTACGGTATCGATGACAAAATTGACGAGTTCGGTACGGTCATAAACTGTTTTGAGTTGAACATTGGCAGGCAAACTTGATTCGAGTGATTGTAATCTTTCTTTCATTGCGGCTGTTACGCGATGACTGTTTTCGCCCATGAGCATAAAACCGAGTCCCATAACCACTTCGCCCTGACCATTTGCTGTAACAGCACCGCGCCGGATTTCGTGACCAATAACCACTTCGCCAATATCGGTAATCCGAATCGGTACTCCGTCTTCGGCTGCGATTACAATTTGCCGGATTTGTTCGATATTGGTTGTCCGTCCCAATCCTTGTACGAAAAGAGTTCCTCCGCCGCCCGGTCGGTTGATATTTCCGCCGCCGCTGTTGAGATTATTTTTCTGTACAGATTCAATCACCTGATCGAATGTCAAACTATGTTTCGACAATTTATCAGGATCAAGCCGAATCTGATATTGCCGGACATAACCGCCCCACGTGTTGATTTCGGCGGTTCCCGGCACAGTGCGCATAATGGGTTTGACTTGCCAATCATGAATCGTACGTAATTCGGTCTCATCGGTTCCCTGTCCGAGAACAATATAATTCAGCACTTCTCCGAGTCCGGTTGAAACAGGTCCCATCTGCGGTCTGGTAATTCCGTCCGGTAATTTGACGCCGCT
>JAISQH010000572.1 GCA_031274385.1 Planctomycetaceae bacterium
CTTCTATCCTTCCACTCGCCGTTATCATTCGGGCAACCATTTCCGGCTCGATATCTTCTAATACCAAGTTCTCTCATTGTCATTGCGTTAAACCCGCCGGAACGGAAGAGAAATAACAACATAACCCTGAAAAGATCGCCCAATTGGGTAACTCTTTCAGGGTTATTTTGTTAGTTGGTTTTATGCGCAAATGACAATAGACCGTTAGTGTTTGCAAACCGCCCCAAGTTGGTACTGGATTTTATTATTAAATGAGGTACAATCTGGTTAGATTTTTATTCTAAAGGTCAGTTATCGCGGTAATCAATGCGGGGAGCAACTTCACATCGAAATGATGAAATAAAAGCCATTGACGCGATGCGGCTTTGATTTTGAAATTTAACTTTAATTTTAACTTTAACATAGCAAAAACTCATGACCGAACCCACAAACGAATCCATTAATAAATTGCATGAATCGAATGAATTGAATGGATTGAATGAATTAAATGAATTAAAAAATCCGCAAAGTGTTTTGCCCGAAGCCAATGAGGATTACACGGCAAAAGACCTCGAACATCTGAGCGATCAGGAACATGTTCGGAAACGACCGGCAATGTATATCGGCGATACAACCAGTCGCGGATTGCACCATCTTGTCAGCGAAGTGGTCGATAATTCCATTGACGAAGCAATGGCGGGGTTTGCAACCACGATTCTCGTACAAATCAACAACGACGGCTCCGTCACTGTTGAGGATGACGGGCGCGGGATTCCTGTTGAAGAGCATCCCGACTTGAAAAAATCAACACTCGAAGGTGTTATGACCGTACTCAAGTTCGGCGGTAAATTTTCAAAAGGTGCGTATCAGACTTCCGGCGGTTTGCACGGAGTTGGAGTTACGGTTGTTAATTTTCTTTCCGAATGGTGCGAAGTGGATGTGGCACGCGACGGCGCAGTGTATCATCAGGAATACACGCGAGGTGTTCCGAACGCTCCTGTCGAAAAAGTCGGAAAGTCCGAGAAACGAGGCACCAAAACAACCTTCATGCCCGACGAAGAAATCTTTCCCGAACGGAAATTCGATTACAATATTTTGTTTCGGCGGTTACAGGATTTGGCATTTCTCAATCAGGGCGTCAAAATCATTTTTCGTGACACAAGAAACAATTCCGAAGAAATCTTTCAGTACCAAAACGGTTTGGTTGACTTTGTTGTGAACATGAATCGTTCCACTGAGCCGGCTCATCCTGATGTCATTCATATTGTCGGTGATTCCGAAGGCGTGACTGTTGATGTGGCGTTGCAATACACGATTGAATATACTGAAAACCTGAGATCGTATGTCAACAACATTTACACAATTGAAGGCGGAACTCATCTTTCCGGTTTTCGTACTGCTTTGACGCGAACATTCAATGCTTACGGCAAAAATTCTTCCTTGTTCAAAGAGAAAACGCTTCTTCCATCCGGCGAGGATTTTCGCGAAGGGATGACGGCGGTGATTTCCGTGCGGGTTCCGAATCCCCGATTCGAAGGTCAGACCAAGACAAAACTTGGTAACAGCGAAGTTGAAGGGATTGTCAATTCTATTGTTGGCGAACAGTTGGCGAAATTCCTTGAAGAAAATCCCAAAACCGCTCAAATTATTGTCAAAAAGGGACTTGTTGCTGCCGAAGCCCGCGAAAGCGCACGAAAAGCCCGTGCGCTTGTTCGTGAACGGAAAGGGGCTCTTTCGTATGGCGGACTACCGGGAAAGTTGCGGGATTGTACCAGTAAAGAAGTGGATAAATGTGAACTGTATCTTGTCGAGGGAAACTCCGCAGGCGGAAGTGCCGAAGGCGGACGAGTCCGGGAATATCAGGCAATTTTACCGCTTCGTGGAAAAATACTGAACGTTTATAAAGCCACCGATAATAAGGTGCTGGCAAACGAAGAAGTCCGAAGTATGATCGCTGCACTCGGAAGCGGTGTTGGCGATGAAGTCGATTTATCAAAACGGCGTTACGGAAAAGTTGTAATTATGACCGATGCGGATGTTGACGGTTCTCATATTCGCACATTATTATTGACCTTCTTTTACCGCCAGATGTACGAATTGGTCAGAGCGGGACATGTTTTCATTGCCTGTCCGCCGTTGTTTCGGATTCGCCGCAAGGGACACGCGGATCAATATATTGCAACCGACGAAGAGATGAGGCGTATCCTGCTTGAATACGGTTTGAAAAATTCCGTGTTTGAACCCGGTGACGGGCGAACGTTCGAAGGCGAGGCAATGGAAAAACTTTGCAAAACGTTGGCGGGATTGGAAGAATCCATTCTTGCTTTGGAACGGCGCGGGATCAATCTTCGGGAACATGCGTTGCGGCAAGACCCGGTTACCGCACGATTACCCATTTATCACGTTTTTTACGACAAACGGGAAGAATGGTTCACTGACCGTGACAAACTCAAGGAATTTCAGAATCAAATCGAACAGGAATCGGGACGGGAAATTTCGGTTGGGGACGGTGGTTTGGGCGACGACTCCAACGTAACCGATTTGACCGAGTACCAACCGAAACTCCGAATCGCGGAATTACACGAAGTGCGTACCATGAATAAATATCTGATCGAACTTCGTGAGCAAGGATTTGAAATTGACGCCTTACTGCCGCAGGAACGAACCGGAACCGACACTTCCCGATATTATCTCCGTCGCGGTGACTCGTTGCAAGGACTCGAAGATTTACGGGAACTGCTGACAGAAGTTCGTAGCGGCGGTCAAAAAGGGATGCAAGTAACGCGGTTCAAAGGGCTTGGCGAAATGAATGCCGAAGAACTCCGCAACACAACATTGAATCCGGCAAACCGTACCTTGATTCAAGTTACAATGGATGATGCGGCGGCGGCTGACGAGTTGTTCCGTATCCTGATGGGCGACAAGGTCGAACCGCGCCGTGAGTTTATCGAAAAACACGCTCTGGAAGTCAAAAACCTCGACATTTGAAACGGAAAATTCGTGAACGGTTACAAAAAACCACGCTTCTTTCTGATGCGAAAAGGGAAAATTTCTTGAGTTCTTGTTTTTGGGAATGAAAACAGGTACACTGAAACCTTCCGTTTATTTTTCGTTTCAGCCCTTGAATATTATGAGTTCCGCTTCTATTGGTTATTTTGGTCCTTACCGCCTTTTGAATGTTGTCAACACGGGTCAGTCGAGCCGGCTTTGGCAGGCGTATGACGATCAAAACCGCAAGTTTGTCGGTATTAAAACGCTTTTGGATCAGTTTGCCAGACAAAAGGATCAGGTTCAAATCCTTAAATGGGAATACGATGTGGCATCAAAATTTTCGCATCCGAAATTGATTCATATTTTTGAATTTGGCTGGTATCAAAAGACGCCGTATCTTGTGATGGAGTGGTTTTCCGCGCCGAATTTGAAAATGTGGATCAATCGCGGTTACGCTCAATACTGTTCTCATCTTCCGAAACTGATGCCGGAGATGGTTGAAGCACTTCTTTATCTCCATGAACAAGGTTGGACTCACCGTGATGTCAAACCGGATAATTTTCTGTTCAAAGACGATGAGGGCAAAATGAAATTGATTGATTTTGCTCTTGCTCGTCGGATTGCCAAAGGTTTTGGTAAACTTTTCGCGATGAAATCCAAGACGCAAGGTACTGCCAGTTACATGTCGCCGGAACAGATTCGCGGACTTCCACCTGATTCTCTTGCGGATATTTACAGTCTTGGCTGTTCGTTTTATGAACTCCTGACCACCCGGCTTCCTTTTGCAGGCGAATCAATGAATGATTTGCTGAACAAACACTTGGTCACTCCTCCTCCTCCCATTACACAACGTAACAAAAATATCACGCCGGAATTTGCGGGCATTTTGAAAATGATGCTTGCTAAGAAACCGGAAGACCGCCCCAAATCGACTGCCGAACTATTGAAAATGCTCCAAACGGTTCGTATTTTCCGGCGACCGCCGACGCCGGGCGATGTATCCTGAATATCGGTACCGATAATCGCCGACAACAGCCTTTCGGAAGTGACTGTCTATTTTTTTTAAGGATTGCGCGCAAAGACGCAAAGAAATTCCCGATTGTTTCGGATTTTGTGGGAGGTTCACATTTGAAAGGAAATCTCCGATTTATCGACCCTGAAAGGGTCAAATATCCTAGCGTAGGGCAACGCCCCAATAATAACAATAACAAATATATTTAGTCTTGATAGGATTTGCCCCGTTGGGGCGAAGGTTATTGAAATCCATTTTCGTAGGGCGTTGCCCTACGCTAGGATAGGTTACCCTTTCAGGGTATTGATACAGTGTTTGATAAAAGCCACAATGGGAAGACCCCACAAAATCCGAAAATAATCAAAGGGAACTTCTAAAAACCGAGACTAACCACGAAACACACGAAAGTTCACGAAAAATACAACTACTGTAAATCATTTATAGTAAAAAAGTTGCAATAAAAATTCTTTCGTGTTTTTTT
>JAISQH010000624.1 GCA_031274385.1 Planctomycetaceae bacterium
TAACGCTTCAATTTGCGTCACGTTATAACGTCGGCAAAAATCGCCTGCCGTCGTCGGATCAGGAATCGAGTGGGCGCCGAGCATATCAAGATAATTCGGATCGTTCCGACGATATTCGAATTTGGGACAACTTTCAGAAACCGTCACAGAAAACAAAGGGAATTGTTGTTTTGACAATACAAAAAAGATACAATTTTGTTCAAAAATTGTTGAGAGTGCGTTTCACGAACGTAGATTTATCTTTAACAATTAATGTAGAATTAAATTCGTTCAACACGAATGATCGGCAGACACATTTGCCCTTTGAGAAATTCGAGCCGAACATTTATTTTCGTTCCTGCTTTACCCGCGATACACATTCTTGCTTTGGCACACGTGGTTGAATGTTTGACTTTCGGTCGAGTTTCGATTCGTGGTTTTGTTTTTGTGACATGACGATGGTATAAATCTCGTTTAGGTCAAGGATTAAATAGAACATTCTATTCATGGATCCACGCTTGTAATTGAAGCAATTGGATAATTCTTATGAACCTCACGTGCATCGGTAGGAAAGCAACCGGGATGAATTTCATCTTTTACTAATTTTAATAAAAATGTTGTAATATTCATGTCCTGTACGTATCGGATTTTTGGGCGGCGGAGCTAAATATAGCAATTCTTGTAACGACATAAAATTCCTCCTTATTATTTTTGATTTAAAATTGTTATTGCAATAAAAGGTGTTGTTTCTATTACTCCATCTTTGACTCCCCAAGCATCAATTTCAATGGCTCTTGGATAATCTGTAACACTATCGTGAACAGCATTAGCAAAATAACAAACTTCATCATATTTCGCATTACTACCCTCTAATGAATTAAGAATTGGAACTTCGACAAGGTCTCGCATTTTGATATTTGCACTTTGGTAAAACGCAACAAGATTTTCCTTTAGAGATGTAACGGATAAACCTGTTTATTCGTCGAGTCCGATTTTTTCTGCCCAGGGTGAGTCTTTCGGGTCTCGGTAAATTCCGCAACATTTAAGCGGTAATTGATCAAAATATTTGAACCGGATAAATTTTAACGCCGTTCCCATTAAAATCCGCATGTCAAACCAAAACGTTACCCACTCGATATATTCCAAATCAAGAATCAATTTTTTTTGTACATCTTCCAAACCGGAATCCGAAGGCAAATTTAGTTGGGCGTAACCGGTCATTCCGGGTAATACGGACATTCGATATTCGTAACATGGAATTTCTGTTTTGAGTTTTTCGACAAATTCCGGTCGTTCCGGTCGGGGACCAATCACCGTCATTTCACCACGCCAAACATTGTAAATCTGCGGCAATTCGTCAATGTGCAACCGCCGCATGATTCGTCCGATAGTGGTGATTCGCGGGTCTTTTTTGCCCGCCCAAACGGCTCCGCTTCCTGTTTCAGCATCAACAATCATGGAACGAATTTTGTACATTTTAAATTCCTTACCGTTTTGCCCGCAACGGATTTGGGTGTAAATCACCGGTCCCTTCGATGTCAACCACGTCAGGAACATAAATAGAAGAATCGTCGAACCAATCACCGGAAGCGTAATTATCATCACGGTAACATCAACATACCACTTGATACGATAATATTTTGAAATGTTTAATTGCATCGTTTTATGAAGTAAATGCGTCTAACTTCTTGAAAAAAGTTACAAAAGGTTCTTCCTTTTTTCCCGGTCCGTTGAAAAAATAGTCAACAACATCAGGACGAAAGAAGGTATTCTTTTCTTCCTTCAATTCCTCAATTATCTGTTGTCGATTTTTATTTTTTGATTCAAGTAATTCGATTCGACGGTTCACCCATTCATTGAGTTTTTTTATTGCTTGCCGCCGATTTTGACAAAGATAATTTCGATCTTCGGAATTAAGCCCCAGAGTTTCTATCGTGTTTTTTGCACGAATATTTGGTTTGTTTATGCTCTTATCAAATACAGGACTCAACA
Organism: Planctomycetaceae bacterium; assembly: GCA_031274385.1. Taxonomy (GTDB): domain Bacteria; phylum Planctomycetota; class Planctomycetia; order Pirellulales; family Thermoguttaceae; genus WRKP01. The sequence goes on from JAISQH010000624.1 coordinate 1,972, forward strand.
TGCCAAACTCATCAATAAAGAAAAATTCCCATACGTTTTCTGATACAGGATCAATCAACAAAGGAGAATTCTGTTCGTTAACAGGAAATTCGTCTCCTTTTTTACGGTTGCAAGAAGTACAAATCCAAAGCATATTTTCCCAATCAAAAGTTTTTTCGGGAAACGCGGATTTCGGATAAAAATGCTCAACATCGGAACTTGCACTGTTACTGCAATACATACAACGATTACCGGAACCGGACATTTCCCGTAACTTCACAACAATTTCATTCTTAAACCATCGGCATTGACGAATTCGTTTCAATTTTTTAGCAGCAAATTTTTTACGGTAATTCTTTTCTTGTATTAAAAAAAGTTCGCTCTTTAGTTTTTCAAGTTTTTGTATCGTTTTTTTATTGAGATCGGGACGATAAGCAATATTTCTCATCTGACTGCCTCCCGGTCTTCTTCATCAAAACTTTTTTGCAACAAATTTCTTAATGTCTCGTGTTCGCGATTTTCGTCAGGCGCAAGCATCATTGCTCTACTTTTTGAGTTGAGTTCCTGCCAACGTTCCATTTGCGCCAATGCCCATGATGATCGCGTTGTTTTTAGTCCAAAAGCGGAGCCGAGTAACGTTTTTCCCGCCCTTCCCATACGGATTTTGTTCGATTCTTCCTCATCAAGTTTGCGCGGTTTTCGACCTTGTTCATTTTGTAACGGCAATACAAAAATTCCGTTGTCATCAGCACACTGTGCAACAAGAGAACTGTGTGTTGTTACAAGAAATTGGATTTGAGGAAAATGCTTTTTTAACCAATCAACAATTTCGAGTTGCCATTGCGGATGAAGATGGGCTTCCATTTCGTCAATCAATACAACTCCGGGATGGTTGACAACAAGCCGCCCATTCAATTTTTTGAACAAATCTTTCGAGCCATAAACAGTACATAAATGATGAATTAAATCGAGAACCATTGCATAAATTCCGCGACAACCATCGCTAAGATCACGCATCGGAATTTCAATCTTGTCTTGATTTGTTACAAAAACATTTTCGTTTTCGAGAGTTGTAATCCGTTTTATTTTCATTCCCAAGGGCAACAAATCATCATTTAAGAAACTTTTAATATTGTTGAGTAATTCAATCGCCTCTTTTTTGTCGTCACCTTTCGATTCCAATACTCTTGAATAATATTTGATAAGCCATGACTCGCTTTCACTCAAAGAGGCATCTTCCCGAAATAATGTTACAAATCGGCTGATGATTCCTTGTTCGCGCATAAAATGCGCGGATTCCGACGAACTACCGGATAAACGCCGCATGGGACCGTAACCGGCACAAAACCAACCGGAAACATTGGGATTCCACAATCCCTTTTCTGCAACATTACTTTTTTTGTTCTTAAAAACCGGAATTGTTCCGTTTTTTTCTTTTTCCCAATACACGCCCGCCTTAATAATCTCCGGCTGCTTTTCTTTTAATTGAATATCATCAAGATGTCTGTCCCGAACAATTGTTACAGTTGATTCCGCTTTAAGATAACCCGATCTTATCCAACCGGCAAGATCGGGAATGTATGTCCGACCGGATTCTGTTCCCATTAAAGCGATGGCAATT
>JAISQH010000642.1 GCA_031274385.1 Planctomycetaceae bacterium
GAGAATATCGCTTGAATAAAATTAAAAATAAACACGGTCAAAAACTGAGCAAGTTAAAACCAACCTTGAATTTCTTTGCGTCTTTGTGCGCAATCCTTAAAAACAAAATAGACAGTTACCCGATACCGTGATGTTTGCGAATTTTTCATTGAATTATTTTGGCAGATTTCATTTCAGTTATTGTGGTGAAATTTGTTGGAGTTCTGCTGGTTAATTGATGTAACATTTTTGATTTCGGTTGTCATTGGATTTTTTACAACATTAACATGGTCTAATGGATAGGTCGTCTAACATACCATAAAAGTACGGAATGTCAAATTGACCTTTCTTCACCATTTGAAGTGAAATTTTCGCCTATTTTGTATTCTCAGAAACACGGATAAACAGGCGAACAGACTCATCATTCAGTAACAACCGGGCAATATTGGGATAAGGAAGTTGCCAATTTTTCTGCTGCTTGAAAACCGCTTTGAATACAATTCGGAATCCCGACACCATGAAAGGCGTTGCCTGCAAGAGCGAGTGTCGGGTCGGATGCCGTCAACGATTCGATTTCCTGTACCAATTCTCGGTGACAAACATGGTATTGCGGCATCGTTTGAGACCAATGGGAAACCACCGTGAAAAGCGGTTCACCTTCTATTTTGATAATTTTTCGTAACTCCGATAACAAAATCGGCAAAAGCCGGTCATCCGGTAACTCCGCCAATTCCGGTGACCGGTCGCCGCCGGCAAAAATCCGAATCAAAAATTTTTCTTTCGGAGCACGATGTTCATATTTCAAACTACTGAAACTTCCAGCCAGAATCGGACTCTGTTCAATTTTTGGCACAACAAATCCCATGCCGCGAAATGATTGTTTAATCTGATTCGAATGAAACGCAAAAGTCGCAATCGCAGTCCCTTCGTGTTTGATCCGGGCGAGTTTCCCGGCAAGTTCCGGTACAGAATCAGTCAGAAGCCGCGATGATTCCTGAACAGAAATTGCAAGAATAACCGCATCAAAATGAGCCGTGTTGGTAGCAGAAGTTGTTTGGGAATCGGATGATTTTGTTTCAACTATCCACGAACCTTCCGGTGTTTTCTTTATTTTTGTAACTTCCTGACCGACTTGCAGCGTGTCCGGCGGTAATTTTGTAACAAGAGCGTCGCAAAGAGTTGAAAGACCGTTCCGCAATGTAACAAACATACTGTATCGTGCGCCGCTCTGCTCGGCAAGATGAGCAGCACGATTCGCCGCCAACTGTTTTTGCATCGCCCGAATCAACGAACCGTGATCGCGTTCCATTTCGCGGAATCTCGGCAATGTGGCTAAAACACTCAATTTTTCCATGTCGGCAGCATACACTCCGCTGACAAGCGGCTCGACTAATCGTTCAAAAACTTCGCGTCCCAAACGTCGGCGTACAAAATGTGCCATGCTTTCATCAATGTCATTTTTTCGTGCCGGAATAAAAAGTTCGAGTCCGGCACGGAGTTTGCCAATCGGCGATAAGATCGGTGTTAGTGCCATTGGCAAAAGTTTGGTCGGAGCCATCATCAGAAAACCGTCCGGCAAAAGATACAAACGACCGCGACGGACAACATAAGTTCGACGTACCAACGGATTCGTCTGAACAAGTTGATCGCCAAGTCCGAGTTCCTTGCAAAGTTGGACTCCCCAAGGAATTGTTGTAATGAAATTATCGGCACTCTGTTCAATTTGAAAACCGTCCCGATTTAACGTTTCAAGAACACCGCCGCACCGGCTCCGGCGGTCAAACAGACGAATTGTTGCATCAGGAATGAGTTGTCCAAGCCGGTATGCCGCCGAAAGACCGCTGATTCCGGCTCCAAGAATCGCAATATTCATAACTTGTATTTGTCACGTTTTTACCGCCCAAACAGGCAATAAAAGATTTTGTAACCGGTCACGGTTATTTTACCATTTCATACCGAGTTGATCCATAATGAACGCCCAGACATCGGCGGATTCGTCAATTCGTTTACTGATCGGTTTACCGGCTCCGTGTCCTGCTTTGGTTTCAATCCGAATATACGCAGGATTTTTGCTCGTACTTTTCGCCTGCATTTCTGCGGTGAATTTGAAGGAATGCGCCGGAACAACCCGGTCGTCGTGATCCGAAGTTGTTACCAAAATTGCCGGATATTCCGTACCGGATTTGATGTTGTGCAACGGCGAATACCGAAACAAATATTCGAACATCTCCTTACTTTCTTCACTGGTTCCATAATCGGTTGCCCACGCCCAGCCGATCGTGAATTTGTGATACCGTAACATATCGAGAACACCAACCTGTGAAACCGCTGCTTTGAAAAGTTCCGGGCGTTGCGTAACGGACGCACCGACCAACAAACCGCCGTTCGAACCGCCTTGAATCGCTAATTTTTTCGGTGACGTATATTGTTCCTTTATTAAAAATTCCGCCGCCGCTGCAAAATCATCGAAGACATTTTGCTTTTGCAATTTCGTACCGGATTGATGCCAATCTTCACCGTATTCACCGCCGCCGCGCAAAACGGCGTGAGCAAAAATTCCGCCTTGCTCAAGAAACGGCAACCGATACGGCGAAAACGCCGGACTGACACTGATATTGAAACCGCCGTAACCGTAAAGTAAAACCGGATTATTACCGTTTCGTAAAATTCCTTTTTTGTAGGTTAAAAAGACGGGAACCTTTTTTCCGGCGGAGTTTTCGTACCAAACTCGTTCGGTTACGTAAAGTTCCGGTTTGAAATCAATACCCGAAGGAAAAAGTTCCGTTCGTTCGCCGGTGTCAATACGGCAACGATAAATCACGGTAGGATAAAGGTACGAGGTGAACGACTGAAAAAATTCCGTCTCGTCCTTGTCACCGGAAAAACCGGCAATTCCAAGCGTCGGCAACTCCATTTCCCGAATCTTTTTTCCGGTTACATCATAAACGTACACAACATGAGCCGCATCTTTTAAGTACGTTACAACAAATTTGCCGCCGATACAATTGACACTTTGAAGCAGTGATTCGGATTCGGGAATAATATCGATCCAGTGTTCCGGCTGCGGTTTTGACGGGTCAACCGCAACAAGACGTTTATTGGAAGCATTCCGGTCTGTCAGCAGATAGAACGTGTCGCCAAGAACGGCAACGACTTCCTGTTCCGAATAAAAATCGCTCACCATTGTTTGAAATGCCGCGTCAGGCTGCGTCAGATTCTTAAATTCCAACGTGTTACCGTAAGTCGATTCATTTTCGTGAACAAAAAGATAACGCTGTTCTTTATCTGTTGTTGCGCCGCGGTTGCGGAGCGGATGTTGGCGGTCTTCCCGAATCAAAAGATCGTCTTTTTGTTCGGTTCCAAGTTGATGGAAGAAAATTTTGTGATTCTCATTCTTCGCCGTCAATCGTTCGGCTTCCGGCGGAGCATCGTAACGGCTGTAATAAAAACCGTCACCATGCCACGCAATACCGGAAAACTTAACCCAATCAAGTTGATCCGGCAGTTTTTCGCCCGAATCAATTTTCAGAACATTAATTTCATTCCAGTCCGACCCGCTCCGGGCAAGAGAATACGCCAAATATTTTCCGTCCTTTGAAACAACCGCTTGCTGCAAACTAACCGTTCCGTCTTTGGAGAGTTGGTTCGGATCAAGTAAAACACGAGGCTTGGCGTTTAATGTGTCAAGAATATCAAGAACATACAACACCGATTGATTTTGCAAACCATCGTTTTTGAAAAAGAATCGCCGACCTGCCCGGTTCCAAGGTAACGAATATTTCGGATAATTAACCACTTCCGTCAACCGCTTTCGAAGACGTTCCCGAAACGGAATTGAATCAAAATATTGGTTGGTCAATTGATTTTCGGCATTGATCCAAGCAGTCAATTCCGGTGTGTCATTCGTTTCCATCCAACGATACGAATCCGTAACAGTTGTTCCGAAATAGTCCTCCTGTTGATCCAAACGCTGCGGTTTAGGGTAACCAAAATCATTCGCCTGCAAGTTTGACAAAAAAACAACCGTCAACATGACAGCAAAAAAATTCTCCATTTGAAAACAATTCGTCAAAAAACAAAGCCTATTCATAATTCAAACTCTTTTTGTACTTAAACGATGTTTGGGTGAATCGTACTTTTCCGTCTTGCTGTAACGGTCTATTTTCATTTGCGCACAAAGTCACAAAGAATCAAAGGAGGATTCTACCACGAAAAACACGAAATTTCACGAAAAAAATGAAACAAATTGATTTGTCAATTTTTTATAACATGAAGTTATAAAAATCGTAACTGTCTATTTTGTTTTTAATGATTGATGTTTTGGTAAATTATTTTAGTCAATTGTTTTGGTCAATTATTTTGGTATTGAATAAAAAACAACTCCGAAGGAGTTTCATTTGGATAACCCCGTGCAAGCGGAGCGCAGCACGGGGTAAATTTATTTATCAATAAATCCCGAACTGACCGGAACTCCGTAGGAGTTCAATTTTGATGTTAGGTGTTCTATGACACACCGTCCCCAAATAAATCACCTTTTATTGAACTCCAATCGGAGTTCTCGTTTTGTTTGTACACTTACCCCGTGCTACACTTCGTTTGCACGGGGTTATCAAAATTAAACTCCTACGGAGTTGTTTTAGTTACTTTGCGCACAATCCTTAAAAAATAACATAGACTGTTACGTCTTGCTCTAATTTTGTACACGTAACCGAACGACCTTACCGAGAACGACGGGAAGTTGTTCGAGGCGGATGATGGCTTCGAGGAGGTCACCTTCACGGGCTTCATGAGTTGTCAGGATCAGCACTGCCGGTTCGGCATTGGTTTTGTCTTCCGGTTCGTGCTGAATCATCGACGCAATCGAAATACCTTGATCTCCAAGAACACCGGAAATCTCGTGCATAACGCCGGACTGATCCTTAACACTAAACCGAAGATAAGACTTGCCGAAAAATTCATTGGGGCTCTTAACGGCAAGAGACGGTTTCGCGGAATCCCATAAATGAAGCGTACGAAAAGTAATTGCTGTACGCCCAAGAATAGTATCAATCACGTCGCCGACCACCGCGGACGCGGTGGGCAGTTGACCGGCTCCAAGCCCTTGAAAAAAGACAGAACCAACCGAATCGCCCACAACCCGTACCGCATTGAACGCATCACGAACACGAGCCAACGGATTATCGACCTTGACCAACGTCGGCGAAACATGTAACTCCAACCCGCCGCTGCTCCGTTCCGCAACAGCAAGTAATTTGATCCGATAACCAAGTTCTTTTGCGTATCGAAAATCAATCGACTCAATCGATTCAATACCCGAACGAGAAACCTCTTTCCATGCAACAGTTGCTCCGAAACCGAGTTGGGCAAGAATTGTCAGTTTTTGTACTGCGTCAGTTCCGTCCACATCCATTGCCGGATTGGCTTCAGCGTAACCCAATTTCTGTGCCTGTAACACCGCGTCTTGGTACGAAGTCTTACCGCTTTCCATTTGGGAAAGAATATAGTTACTTGTTCCGTTAACAATGGCGTTGATGGATTGAAGCGTGTTCGCCTGCAACGCCGTTGAAAGGGCAGACAAAATCGGAATGCCGCCGCAGACCGCCGCTTCGAAAGCAATCGTTCGCCCATGTTTCCGTGCGGTATTGAACAATTCGCTGCCGTGCTGAGCAAGAAGTGCTTTGTTTGCCGTTACAACATCTTTGCCGCTTTCCAACAGACGCAAAACAAAAGTCCGAGCCGGCTCCAAACCGCCAATCAACTCGATTCCGATTTTAATTTCAGGGTCGGCAAAAACAGATTCAACATCAGAACAAAGCACTCCGGACGGCAATTCAACATCACGCCGCGTTGTAACATCCTTATCGCAAATCCTGACAAGTTCAACCGTTCGACCGGTTGCTTGGGCAACCCGATCCGCGTGACCAAAAAGAATTTTAGCAACTCCGGTTCCAATGGTTCCGAACCCCAATAGCGCAACTTTAATCTTTTCCATAAAATAAATTGACCCGACTTGATAACATAAATTTAACACGAAAATAAGACGGTGAAGGAATTGAAAACGGAAATGATTGAAAAATTGTCAATTCTCTGATTTTCCCTTCTTCACCGACAAAATCAGCGTGTTACCCAATAAGGGGCGTTGCTTGGTGCTTCGAAATATTTTTGAGTTTCGTCGTCCAGTTTGGCGAGAAACATTTGGAACCCGGCGGCTTCCTGAACCGTCAGGATTTCCTCGCAACGTCCGTCACAAACTTCAATTCCTTGTTCCGTCAAAACATGGTGGGCTTTGCGGAACACGAGAAATTGTTCCATCAATGTTGTTGCGCCGGAGCCGTTGATGATCAATGTTGCTTTATCACCTTTTTTGAGTTTGGTTGCGGCGATGAGTTTTTTGACCATAATTTCGGCTGTTGTGTCGGCGGTGAGAATTTTTTGCGGACCGGTTCCGCCGCCTTCGCCATGCTGTCCCATTCCGATTTCCATCATATCGTCGGGGAGTTCCGAGATATATTGACCGGATTGCGGATGGGTTGCGGTTTTCATTGTTACGGCGAGAGTTGCCATTGTCTGGTTGAATTTTTCTGCAACCGCAAACACGTCGTCAAGATTTTTACCCGCTTCGGCGGCGGCTCCGGCAACTTTAATCAACGGAACACAACCGCCAAGACCCCGGCGATCCTCAACCGGAGCATCCAGTCCCGGAGCAATATCTTCCGCCGTCAGAATTTTTTTGACATTAATTCCTTCTTTGACTGCCATATTGTACGCCAAATTGCCGTTCATCAC
>JAISQH010000010.1 GCA_031274385.1 Planctomycetaceae bacterium
TAGAATATCCCTTGAATAAAATTAAAAATAAACACGCTCAAAAACAGTGCCAGTTAAAACCAACCTTGATCTTCTTTGCGTCTTTGCGCGCAATCTTGAAAAACAAAATAGACAGGTACATCTCATAGCGTCGGGCAACGCCCGATGTAGCCGATTCCTACGAATCCATTCGCGGCAACGCCGCAACAATATTGATGATTGGGGCGTTGCCCCGAAACATGTTGACGCATCGTTTCGTCGGGCGTTGCCCGACGCTAGGATATTTTGCCCCTTCGGGGCGTTTTTAGGAAGTGAGAGAAAAGGTCTACTTCCCGGATTTTTAAGGTATTTAAAGTATTTTAAAGTATTTTAAAATAATGGTCTTTTTTGTTTTTTACAGGAAGAAAGAAATGAAACAATCAGAAAAATCACAATCCGCCGCGAAAATCGAGTTCTTCGGAAATCGGCAAATCGTCAATGGAATCAAGTTGAAAGAGTTCAAGAAACCGGTCTGTTGTCCGGTAGAGCATGATTTTTTTTCTGTCACGGATTTCGCGTTCGACACCGAGAAGACCGCGCCGAACCAATTGATTCAGCAATGCAGAGCTTGGTTGTTTGCGGATTTTTTGAACTTCTTCCGCCGAAATCGGCTGGCGGTACGCGACAACCGCCAAGGTATCAATTGCTTGTTGTGAGAGTTTGGCTTCGCGGATTTTACCGTAAAACTTCGCAAGAATCGGATCAAATTCAGAACGCAACACCATTCGATAACCATCAGATTCTTTGATAATCGTGTAAGGACAACCGAATTGCTGATAATCCTGATTCAGTGAAATAATAACCTCGTCAATTTCTTCCGGTGAAACATTCCTCATTTTTTCAGCCGCCCGGAACGGACTCAACGGGCGATTGTTCCGGTCACCAACAAAAAGCATGGCTTCAATAATGGTACGCGGACTCAACGTTTGTTCGTTTTCCGATTCCGCCGCAATATCCGTTTCTGCTTCCGATGTGTCGTCGTCGAGGTCATACGGTAAAAACTCCTCTTCCTCGTTTTCAGAAAAGGGTTGGTTTTCTTCGGATATGTTGGCAAACGCATCACGAAGCGTTTCCAATGACAAAATATCCGTTTCTTCGTCTTCTTCAGGAGCAATATTTTCAACAAACGCAACCGCTCCAAAACGTTGCATGAGTGTCGAATAGTCCGGCTTTGTTTCCGGCAATGTCAGCAAAATTTCTTCGGAATCGCCTGATTCGTTCTTTTTTTTTCGATTTTTTTTTTCGATCATTGTTTTTCGGCTGGAATCGTATGAAAAAAAAGTTATAATCGCTCATTCGGTTTGGGAATTATATCAATTCTCCTGCCTTGCCGTCGAGAGGAAAAAAGAAAAGAGTTTCCTTTTTTTGATTTTTGCTGAACCAAGCGTATAATTACGTATGATTCTTTGGGAATCCGTTTCCTAAATTTTTTGTTTTATTCTCCTTATTTTACCAACACGAGTTTATTGAGGTATTTTCTATGTCAACCAGCCCTTCCGCACAAAACAAAGTTTCCGCAAGCGAATTGAATAAATTGAATGAATCCATTGAGCAGATGACGCTTGAAAACGAGGACACGCTTAAAAATATGTATTTGACATTCCGGCTTGGAAAAGAAGATTACGGAATTGAAATCCGGTACGTCACGGAGATTGTCGGAATGCAAAAGATTACGGAAGTTCCCGATATGCCGGTTTTTGTGAAGGGGGTTGTGAATCTTCGCGGTCAGGTGATTCCGGTTCTTGACATGCGTCTGCGTTTCAATATGGAGCCGCGAAATTATGACGAACGAACTTGTATTATTGTTGTGAACATCGGCGGTTCGCAAGTTGGTTTGGTGGTCGATACGGTCAACGAAGTTCGAAATATTGACGACGACCAGATTTCTCCGCCGCCCAAAACTGCCGGAGCGGATAGCGCAAGGTATATTCAGGGAATGGGAAAAGTCGGCGAAGAAGTTATCATTCTCCTCGAAGGTCAGCGGCTCCTCTACGAAAATGAAACCGCCGCTCTCGGTTTTTAATACTCCGCATTTCATTAGACTTGTTCCATTATTGTTGTTATTGTCAACAGATTTAACAGATTTTACAGATTCGTTTTTTATGAAAATCTGTCAAATCTGTATCATCTGTTGACAAAACTAAAAACCGTGACACGCTTTTTCAAGTTTTGGAACAAGTCTATTATATCATGTAAACAGAAACAAAACCGCCGAACAGGTTGATAAACAGACCAATTGCAATCCTCACACTGTCCATTTTCCATTGTCCATTTTCAATTCCTGATCGGAGCGTTCTGTTATTGGGCGGCGTTACCTCCATTGGGATTGGTGCCGTTGATTTTTTTGGTTCCGGTGTTTTGGGTTTTCGTCATCGAATCTCCGAAACCGGTTCGTTCGCGGACGATTTATTTTTCGGCGTTTATTTTCTGGATTGCGTCGATTTGGTGGATCGCCTGTCCGCATCCATTGACAACATTGGGTTTGTTGGCTCTTGCCGGGTATCTTTCAATCTACTGGACGTTCTTTTTTGCTGTTTCGAGAACGGCGGTACATTCTTTTCGGATTCCGGTTGTTTTGGCGGTTCCGGTTTGTTGGATCGGTTGCGAATACGGGCGAAACCATCTTTTGGGCGGTTTTTCATTCTGTTCATTGGAGCATACGTTGTATTGTCAACCGATTCTGATTCAAATTGCGGATATTGGCGGCGGTTATTTTGTCGGCGGCATGATCATGCTTGCCGGTTCAGGGATCGGAACCGTCTTCAACCGCAAGTTTTCCGCCAAGTACCGGATTGCGAACGGAATATTGGCTGGTTTGGTTTTGGCGGCAACAGTTGGTTACGGTTTTTCCCGGACTGCGGAATTTCGTTTGAACAAATCGAATCTCAGGATTGCCGCGTTGCAGGGCAATATTCCGGTTCGGCTCAACGGCGATTCGGAGCAATCCGAAAAGACGTTCCAACAGTTCATCGAACTCGCCGCCAACGCCGTGCGAAACGCGAACGCGGAAGGAAAACCGCTTGATCTGATTATTTTTCCCGAAACGGTGTGTCCGATTCCGTTGTTGAAATACGGCAACAATTTTAATCCGTCGGATTTTAACTGGACACCGGAGATGGTTGAATATTGGGAAGAGCAACTTGATCAATTTCAATATTTTGTTCAACAATTGGGCGTTCCGGTTCTTGTCGGGCTTTCGACGTTGGTTTTTGAGGAAACGCCGGAGCCGAAGCGGTTTAATTCGGCGATTTTGATTGACCCGAAAACCGGCGTCACAGCATCGCGTTACGACAAGATACAACTCGTGATGTTCGGCGAATACATTCCGTTTTCAAACTATTTGCCGAAAAACTTTTTTCTCAAAACGCTTTGCCAGGAAGCCGGACGCGGTACGGAACCTGTTGCGATGCCATTGCGAAACGGGTTGGTTTCTTTTTCGGTCAATATCTGTTTTGAAAGCACGATTCCGCATTTTGTCCGGGATCAGGTTTTGACATTGAAAAAACTGGGCAAAGAACCGGCGATTTTGATTAACATTTCCAACGATGGTTGGTTTGGTTTTTCGCAGCAGATTGATCAACATTTAGCAACGCATCTTTTCCGGGCGGTTGAGAACCGGCGACCCTATATTACGGCGACCAACGGCGGTTTTTCCGCAATAATTGACCGTTCCGGGCGGATTAAAAAGATTGGTCAACGCGGTGAGGCGGGGATTGTGGTTGATTCGGTTCCAGCGGAGCGTGGCGCGGCAACCGTTTATCAACAGATCGGCGATCTTCCGGCGATTGCCTGTACGCTTGGGATTTTCGCGTTAATTCTGGCGAGCTTGGTAATCAAATTTCGCCTGCTTCGTTTTGGGAGTTTCAATAAGATGGAGTTTCAATAAGATTGAAATATACTTTCGGCAGTCATAAAGATCATGTTTTTGTGAATTATTTTTGTAAAGGTATTATTAACATCCCGTAGTTCGCAAAACTTTTAATAATGTGTTCGGTTTGTAC
>JAISQH010000017.1 GCA_031274385.1 Planctomycetaceae bacterium
TAGAATATCCCTTGAATAAAATTAAAAATAAACACGCTCAAAAACAGGGCCAGTTAAAACCAACCTTGATCTTCTTTGCGTCTTTGCGCGCAATCTTGAAAAACAAAATAGACAGGTACTTCGACGCCCGTTTCTCGAACATGACCGATCAGGCGATCAAGTGTACGATAACTGTCCCAAAGAAGACTGGAGTCTGTCGGATAATGGATATTACTTTCCGTTAGTAGAGATTCTTGTGGTGATTGCGATTATTGGTGTTTTAATCGCACTTCTTTTGCCTGCGGTTCAGGCTGCCCGCGAAGCGGCAAGGCGTTCGCAGTGTACCAATAACGCCAAACAATTTGTGATTGTCTTGCACAATTATGGTATTCGGCTTGATAGGCTTGAGTGTTTGTGCAACTTCCGAATCCCAATTCGTCCATTTTTACAATCATTGCTTTTACCCGCTTTGCTGCTTCGAACTTGCCTTGCGGCAACTTCGCGAGTGCCGAAACTCTCGCCGCTATAAATAACATCGCCGACCCGTTTTTACACGTTGCTACACACGCACCACAACCGATACACGCCGACACATCCATTGATTCTTCCGCATCATCTTTTGCAATCGGAATGGCGTTAGCGTCTGGAACACCACCGGTTTTGACCGAAATGAAACCGCCGGCTTGTAACATTTGATCAAAAGCATTACGATTAACAACCAAATCTTTCATTACCGGAAACGCCGCCAAACGCCAAAGTTCGACAGTAATTGTGGTGCCGTCTTTGAATTTGCGAGCATGTAATTGCCACGTCGTTATATCTTCATCGGGAGCGTGTGCCCTGCCGTTAATGTATAATGAACACATACCGCAAATGCCTTCACGGCAATCGTGGTCAAAAACGACCGGTTCTTTTCCTTCGCGGATAAGATTATTATTCAAAATATCTAACATCTCAAGAAATGAAGTGTCTGGAGAGATATTATCTACATTGTAAATTTCAAACCATCGTTTATAATAACCTCTTCCACTGAAAAATTGGAAAATGCCCAAACAAATCCGCTTCTCTCAAAAAATAAACCGGCAACGCTAACCGAAAATTTTTGAAAATACCCCAATTAATCATATAAATTGATGTCTAAACTTGTTGTTTGTTTTAAGGAGACTCCGGTTGAGCAAGTGTTGATTGACCGGATTCGTGCGGTTTGGTCTGAAGTTGATCTTATTAATGTCGGTCAAAAAGAGGTCGCTTCGGCTTTGATGGAGGCGGATTATTTTTGCGGTCACGCCAAAGTTCCTGTGAATTGGGACGCTGTTGTCCGCCAAAACCGGCTTCAGTGGATTCAGTCGTCAGCGGCAGGCATGGATTGGCTCTTGGTTCCGTCGGTCATCGAATCAAATATAACAATTACAACCGCTTCCGGTGTCCTTGCCAATCAAGTTGCCGAGCATACTCTTTCGCTGATTCTCGGCTGGATGCGGAATCTTGCAACCTTTCAACGCGAACAATATGATTCGGCGTTACCGGATTACCGGAAATTTATTCGCCGTCCGACCGGTGATTTGACGGGTTTAACGGTTGGAATTGTCGGTTTTGGCGGAGTCGGACGCCGTTTGTCAGAGGTTTTGGCTCCGTTTCAAACACGGATTTTGGCAACAGACCTTTACCCAACCCAAAAACCGCCTCATGTTGCGGAACTTTGGTCTGCGGAAAAATTGGACGAACTTCTCGGATTGTCCAATATCGTCATTCTCTGTCTTCCGCTAAACGCCCAAACTCGTGAACTGTTCAACGCGGAACGTTTCAAATTATTTCGCAAAGATGCTCTTTTTGTTAATGTTGCGCGAGGACCGCTTGTTGTGACCAACGATTTGGTTGATGCTCTGGAACAAGGTCAAATTGCCGGAGCCGTTATGGATGTCACGTCGCCGGAACCACTTCCGTCAAATCATCCGCTTTGGGATTTTTATCCGAATGTCATCATCACACCGCATGTCGGAGGTCAGTCCCGCAGACGATTCGACGATGTGATCGATATTTTTATTGCCAACATTTTGCGTTGGAAAAAAAAGCAGCCTTTGATTAATTTCCTGACTTCGGAGGGAAAACGGCTTGGTTTTCCGATTCGTTGTTCCGATTATCCGCTTTGGATTGACATCAAAAACTGGTATCGTGAAAAATCGCTCTCCACCGGAACTTTTCAGGTAGTCAATGAAAATCGGAATAAAATCGGGGTCAAATGGCAGGATACACAGCCCGATTCAACAACTGAAATCTTTGAAAATTCCGTTACCCGATCTTTTCCCAGAGCCGAATCGGACGAATGTTCGGAGATTCTTCGTGAAAAATATTACAATTTACTGGATCAGCAAAAGGTTCATTGGGATGAAGACATTCATTTCAAGGAGATGCTGGGTCAAGGCGGTCAGGGTGTTGTGTTTCTTAGCGAGCAACGGGGTACGGATGGTTTTGTGCTTCCTATTGCAATCAAAGTCTTTTCGCCGGAACGGTTTTCGAACGATGTGGTTTACGATGAGGAGATGCGTAACATGGCTTTAATCACTGCCAAAGTTGCCAAAATTCAACACGATCACCTTTTAGCAGTTCATAATTGGCGTTCGACCAATCGGATTCGGTTTATGTCGATGGAATGGGTGGATGGTTTTGATTTGAGTCAACTTTTGCGTCAGGAAATGCTTGACCATCTCCAGAAAAAAGTTTCTCCGGGACGATGGAAATATCTTAACAATGTGGTTGTTACGACTGGTTCGATGCATCCGCGTTTGATGCCGGGAGTTGCGGTTCCTATTATTCGTGATTGTCTTGGAGCACTTGGGGCGTTGCATCGGGAAGGGATTGTTCACGGCGATGTGAAACCGTCGAACATTATGTTGAAACGGACTGGCAATGCCAAACTTGTTGATATTGGTTCGGCGTTTGAGATTGAAAACCGTCCTCCGATGCGTCCTTACACGTTGGCGTATGCTGCTCCTGAAGTTCTGGAAGGCAAAGAGATTACACCGCGAAGCGACATTGCAAGTCTCGGATATGTGTTGATTGAAATGCTTTCCGGTCAACGGCTTTTCAGTGCCAATTCTGATTTGAAGGGGTTGGATGGTCGGTTGTTGCTCGCCAGCCAACTTAACAAGATTTTACCTCCGGCGGTTGCATCGAGTGAAATGCTGATGAGTTTTTGTAAAAGCCTTATTGCACCGGATCCCAATAAACGATTCGAAAACGGTGAAGCCGCTGATCTTTTCAAAAATGGAGCCGCCGATTTCCAACGCCAATTAGTGAAAGGCGATCTGTCTTGTGAATCAGAACCGGAGATACGAAATTGGCTTGACGATCTCAAAAAGTATCGCTAAATGGAACTTCTCAAAACCGAGACTAACCACGAACCACACGAAATTTCACGAAAACGAGATTTCAAATCTCAACTTTCAATGATTTCCGGTTGCGAGCGTGGCACTGGTCATGACAACACTGGAGATTTTTCCGAACAGTTGTTTTCGGAGAATGGGACCGATGTCAAGCGGTACGGCGTTGATGGAGATTCGTGGTTTGCCGCGTCCAGAATAAGTTGATTCGAGCCAGTACACCGATTCGTCCTCCAACCCCTGTAACAACCAAACGTCAATGTCTCCGGCAAACGTGATCATGCGGTCTCGCGCCGACCGTAATTCCTGCCGCTCCTCCGGGTTCTTTATCTGTTCCAACACCTCGCGAAGCCGCTCAGTCAACTTGCGGATCGAACCGGAAAGACCGTTGTTGACAATCCCCGGCTCCCGAATCCGTCCGTTATTGCCGGGACGTTGCTTCAACCAAAATTCAAGGTCGACGAAGAAATTCTCCGCAGCATAAAAACATTCGTCCACCGCCATTTGCGCCGCATCAATCATCGGTTTCGGAATTTTTTGATCCCTATTTTGCCCACTGAGAAGACCTTTTTGGGTTCGGGCATTGTAAAGCCGGTTGAGGTGATATTCAATTTGCCCCTGCGTTACCGAAAGTCCCAGATGATCCGCCGCAACCTGCTCCATCGTATGCGCTTCGTCAAACACGAGAAGATTGTACACCGGTAAAATACTCCCGCCCTGCATCCGAACCGCCAAATCACTAAATAATAACGCATGATTGACCACAAGAATCTGGGCGTTCGCAATCCGACGACGCGCCAAAGCATAAAAACATTTCGGATAACTCTGACATTTTTTGCCAAGACAATTGCCCGCTTCGCAACAGATTTCGTTCCAGATTTCCCAATCCGGTTCGGGGTTCAAATTTGATTTTGAACCGTCCTCCGTTTGTTCACTCCAATCAAGAAGCCGCTTCAATTCCCGATGTTTTCGGTCATCAATAAGCGATGCCTGTTTTTGCTGCACGGAACGAAGACGGCGCAGGCAAAGATAATTGCTCCGCCCCTTGACCAAAACCGCCGTGAACTCGAACGGCAATACCGACCGCAAAAAGGGAATATCCTTTTCAATGATCTGTTCCTGAAGACTGATCGTGTGCGTCGAAATAACCGCACGCGGCACCGATTTCGGCTCGCCGGAAATTCCTTTTGCGGCAATTTGTTGCAATTCCCGGTTCGGATCAAGACTTCGCGGCAGGGCTTCACCGTAAAACGGGTCATCTTCATCCGGTTCCGATTGGTTTAATGGGTTCGATTGGTTAGATTGGTTTAATGGTTCAAGAGTTGTTTCGGCGTTATTTTGATTGCCGGCTGTTTGAAGAATCGCCGGAATCAAATACGCAAAACTTTTGCCAACACCGGTTCCCGCTTCAACCGCCAAATGAGATGGGGCGGCAAACGCATTGTTGACGGCTTCCGCCATATCAATCTGCTCTTGACGCAGTTCGTACCGCTCAAGCCGCCGGGCTATCGAACCGTTCGTACCAAGTATGTCGTAAGGCGTCAGCAAGAAATGAGACAAACACCGGTTTTCCGGCGCAGTTGAAGGGTTGACTTTTGGGGAAGATTTGAGAAAATAGGGCGTTTCATTGATTTTACATAATATATTATATTGACTTTCAACCGCATCGCAAGACAACGCGATCTAACTAACGAAAACTTTCATGGCTTCTTTGCAAACTCGTGATTTCAGTGTGATTGGTCACAAGGTTTTTCCGATTGACACGGATTCGGTACGAATTGGACGTTATGTTGATTGTGACATTTGTCTTGACCACAACGGAGTAAGCCGCGAACATGCCCAATTAACACGGGAAAAGAACGGTTATTACATCGAAGACCTGAAAAGCCGGAACGGAACCTTTCTCAACGATCAGCAAATTACCCAAAAGACCCGTATTCACGAAGGAGATTTGCTCCGTTTTTGCGAAGTGGAGTTGGTTTTTTCGACCGATGACCCCGACAATCAGAACGCGTCGGCTTCGTCGGCTTATTCAGATCAGAGCCGGGCTTATGTGATTGATTCTGATGATAAATTGGAAAACTCTTACACGGTTAAATCGCAGATTAAACTTGTTGACAAACGTCCGGTTCTTACTTCTGCCAATGCAGCGGTTAAACTTCAGGCAATGATTGATATTGGTCGCAATCTTGGTGCGGCGGTTGATCAGGTTCTGCCGCAACTGGTTCAAAATCTGCTCAAAATCTTTTTGCAGGCGGATTGTGCGTATATTTTGCTGAACGACGACACCACTGGTCGGCTTGAACTCAAGGCGTTTCAACATCGTGATCCGAACAATCACGATTCATTCCGTATTAGCCGTTCGATTCTGGAAAAGGTTGCCCAATCGAAAGCGGCGATTCTTTCGGATGATGTTGCGAATGATTCACGGTTTGAACCGAGCGAGAGTATTGTCAATTACCGTATTTATTCGATTATGGCGGCTCCGATTATGGATTATGACCAGTCGGAGGTTTTGGGTGTGATTCAGGTGGATGCGCGGACAACCGGACGGAAATTTACTTACGAGGACTTGGATTTGTTGGTCTCGTTGGCTTATCAGGTTGCGGTGTCGTATCAGAATGCCAAACTTCATGAGATTGCCATTACGGAAAAAATCATGGAGCGGGAGATGAATATTGCGAACACCGTGCA
Organism: Planctomycetaceae bacterium; assembly: GCA_031274385.1. Classification (GTDB taxonomy): domain Bacteria; phylum Planctomycetota; class Planctomycetia; order Pirellulales; family Thermoguttaceae; genus WRKP01. Next base: position 6,054 of record JAISQH010000017.1, read on the forward strand.
ACGCGGTTTATTACCGCTTGCTCCGCCGACGATTCCGAACTATGGATTTTACGATTTTTACCGTCCGGCTAAATATCTTGGCGGTGATTATTATGATTACATTATGCTGCCGGATGGTCGTTTGGTGTTTGCGTTGGGCGATGTTTCCGGCAAGGGGGTTGCGGCATCGCTTTTGATGGCAAAACTTTCAGCGGAAGTCCGAAGCGGATTGATTATTGAGAAGACGTTTGGCGGAACGGTTCAGCGTTTGAACCGGGTTTTCTGCGAACCGCGTTGGGACAACCGTTTTATTACTTTTTTCTTTGGGGTGTTGAATCCGGTAACCAACGAAATTGTTTTCCACAATGCCGGTCATGTTCCGCCGATTCTTGTTTCGCCGGACGGCACAGTGACCATGCTTGGCGAATCGCAAATCGGTTTACCATTAGGTGTGATGGACGACACGGAATATCCTGAAAGTTCGTTTGTTCTCCAAAACGGTCAGACGCTTGTTGTGATTAGCGACGGCATTACGGACGCCATGAATTCGCAAGGTCAATATTTTACAACAGAAGGCGTTTTGAATTATTTGAGAAAAGTCCGAACGGAATCGGTGGTTGAATTTGGCAAGAACCTGATCAATGCCATCCACAGTTTTGCCGGACGCGAACCCCAATCAGACGATCAAAGCCTGATTGTTGTCGGAAGACGAGATTGCCCGCAATAGCGTTCACTTGCGTTTTTTTAATTGAAAATTGATAATGGAAAATGGAAAATTGGCAATTTAATCTCCTTCCTCATTTTCAATTGTCAATTTTCAATTTTCAATTAAAAAAAGGAGTTAAAACAATGGTTGATAAAAAAAAGAAGAAGAAACCATTAAAGAGACGTTCCCCGCGCGGCAGTGTCTTTGACAGTTGCCTGCGAGGAGACGCTGCCAGTCAAAACCTATTCCGCTTGGACAAAATCTTCCTTTTTCAAAGTCCTATCGGGTATTTTTGCTATGACGATTATCTTGAAGATGAAATATACGAGATTGAAGACCCCCGATTGGAAGAACAAAATACGGTTAAGGAAAAACTGCGTGAATTTTACGAAGCGTTGAGTTTTCACGGCACTGAATTCATCAACAACCCCAAGCGGGTTGCTGTGATGGAATATTCCGCTGCACTTGTTCAGGCGTTGGAAATGTTGCGGAAGCGATGCGAGCAGGAAGATCGCGGCAATATCATGTTCATTACCTTTTATCACAACGACGAGGAATCCGAACTTTTATGGGGTACTGAACCTCTCAAGACAAAATCTGCTTACCTTGAATCGTTTATGCAATTTCCCACGTTACACCGCATTGAAATCAAAATGCACGAATACCTCACCCGTGAATACCTCAACAATTTATATATGAAGGCTTTTTCTGTTCCCCTCATGGGACCGGACGAAGAATCGGTGAACTACCCTGATCATTGAAAAAAAAAATTATTCGTTAGCGACGGGGGCTTGCCCCCGACGAATAATTAATCGACGATAGTTTTCCCTTTAATATTGATTGCGGACGCAAGCGTATGAAAAGAATCAATCATTTCGTCTGAGGCAAGCCCCTTATTATACCACACATCTTTTTTTGTATTGATTAAGTTTGTGAAAATTTGAAACCGGAACAAAGAACAACGTTACACGAATTATTGGATTTGAATACGAATATTCATAACGCTTACATTTTAAAGAAAGCGTTCCGGGATTTTTAGCGTTATAGTTACATTAAGAGTGCGGCAAATTTTCTGAGTGAGTGGACAGGCTTGGTGTTGGAAACGAAATTAAAACCGTTGTTACGACTTGCAACCGGATTGATGGGAAATACTCTGGCATTACTGTACACATTGAAGTTTAGTGTAACAAATGCCTCCATGAAACGCTTCAATGCCGATGCCGCACGTGTCATCGCAAGAGGTCACGGATACAAAGACCAACAATACCTCTTCCTAAAATTAAGACAAATCGCAAAAAAATAACTACTTCATAACCCGCAATCATGTGGGAGAACCATAATATCAAGGAGAAATAAAATGCAACATTTTATTCGATGTTTTTTGCTACTTTTTTGTGCGGTGTTTTCTGTGTCGGCAGCGGACGATGGTTTGATTGGGCGTTGGTCGTTTGACAATGACTTGCCGGGTCTTGTGAAAAACTCGGTTAATGAACTTTTTAACGCCAAAATATCACAGGAATTTCCGCGAGTTGACGGTGTTCACGGAAAGGCGATTGATCTTTCCGGTTCGTATCAGATTGAGATTCCCGCTGATTTTGTGCCGTCCGGTCTGACAGAACTCACGTTTTCCGCTTGGGTCGCACCGCGTCATCTCAACGGGTATGTCGAAATCATTCGGAAAGAAGATGCCAATGGTCCGGTACAAAACCGGTTGCTTTTGGCGTTTCAAAATTCCGGGCAATTTCTGACGCTTGGTCTGAATATCGGCGGGAATTATTCGGAATGTGATGCCGTAATAACTCCCGAAGAAATTTTAGACGGGCATTGGCATTTTGTCACAGGAACCTTTGACGGTAAATTCATGCACGTTTATCTCGACGGACAAGAAATCGGCTCATACGAACATCAGTCCTCGCAAATCAATACCTCAGCCGATTTCCGACCGCTTACCCAATTCTGGCACGTTGAATATGGTAACTGGAAAACAATTGATTCTATTACAATTAATGCTCCCGGATTCATCGGTTCGAGTAACGGACAATCGGAATTTTTCAATGGCAAATTGGACGAGGTTTGTTTCTACAATCGCGCGTTGAGTCCCGGTGAAATTTATGCCGCTTACTCCGTAGGAAAACCCGTCAAAAATAAAACGATTGACGCCGCTGAAGAAACGGCAAAAAAATGGTACGTTAAAGCCGGTTCTTATCGGACAACATTGCTTGCAACCCGTGAAAAGGTTGCCAACGCTGGAAAGTTGGACTCAGCGGTTCTTGTTACTCTCCATCGTGTTTTACGCAACGATTATCCGAATGAAGTCAACAGTTCCATTGTGAAACACCAACGAAGTCCGATTGAATTAATGACGTGGA